>JBKJTD010000194.1:0-13007 GCA_046590915.1 Vicinamibacterales bacterium | reverse complement strand
GCCGATGGCGAGCACCCATTCGGCGACGCGTAGCCTGCTCGAGTCGCCCCAGGCAATCGGCGTGAGGCCCGTGGCGTCGATCTTGAGGAGCGCGAGGTCGGTCGGCTCATCCGCGCCGATCACTTTCGCGTCATACTCGCGGCCGCCTGGCAGCGCAACTTTGATTTCACTACGCACCGAACCACGCTCGTCACCGATGACGTGGTTATTGGTGAGCACATATCCGTCGGCCGAGACGATGACGCCAGATCCGAGGCTCTGTGACGGTTCGATGTAATCACCGCGCTGGCCGAACCACTCCGCCATCCGATCCCGCCGCTGGATGTACTGCGTGGACGAGATGTTGGCCGATGCCTTGATGGCCTGCTCCGCCACGACAGACAGGTCAGGCAGGACACCCGCCACTGCCGGCCCGCCCGAGGGCGCCTGTGTGGCCTGCGTCGCGTTCGGCATAGTCGCATCACTGTCGGATGTCAGCGACAGTTTGCCCGCGATCACCAAGCCAGCCATCACGCCAAGCCCGAGGAACGCACCCACCACGATCGCACGTCTCACAAAAGCCATTCATTACCTCAGCAACTGCAGCACTGGACCCTGACCTTGGACCCCTGGACCCCTGGACCCGAGTCACTCGACGTCGATTTTCCTCACATCCGCCGACCCCGATTTGGGAATCGTAATCGTCAGAACGCCGTCGGTCAGATCCGCCGTGATGGCGTCGGGATCGACCGCCAGCGCAAACCGGAACGAGCGTGAGAAGCGTCCCTGGGCCCGCTCAAATTGTTGATAACGCTCGCAGGGGGCCTGGTCCGGGCGCCGGCCACTCACCGTCAACGTATCGGTGGCAAATGCGATGTCGACGTCTGACCGGTCGACCCCGGGCAGCTCGATAGTCAGGATAAAACGGGTGGCGACTTCACACAGGTCCGACGCCGGCACCCAGCCGGCCGACGTCCGGCCGAACAAGCTCTCGAACCGTTCCTGCATCGACAGCAGGTCCCGCACCGGATCCCAAGGCATGGAAACGATGCTAGCAGAACTGGTAACATTCCTGAGTTCGGTCCCCTGTGAAGGTTGTCCACCAATGTCTTCAGTCCAAGCCTCACGCCTGAAAAAGGGCATGTTGATCAAGTTTGACGGGGCCCTCGTACGGGTCCTGGACGTCCAGCACATCACGCCGGGGAACCTGCGCGCGCATGTGCGCGGCAAGATGCGCGACATCAAGAACAACCGGCTCGTGGACCACAAGTTCCGGGCCGACGAGATGGTCGACCGGGCGATTCTGGACGAGCGGCAGATGCAGTTTCTCTACCGTGAAGGCGACATGTTCGTCTTCATGGACACCGAATCTTACGACCAGACGCATCTGTCGGCCGAGGTGCTTGGCGACTTCGCCGACTACCTGCTCCCTGACGCCATCATCGGCGTCGAGTTTTACGAGGAAGCGCCGATGGGCATCCATCTGCCGCCCACTGTGGATCTGAAGATCGTTGACACGTCGCCGGGCATCAAGGGCGCCACGGCCTCTGCGCAGGTAAAGCCGGCCACCTGTGAAACCGGCCTCGTGGTCACCGTCCCGTCGTTTGTGAACCCGGATGATGTGATCCGGATCAGCACCGAGACGGGCGAATACATGTCCCGGGTGTAGGACACGGTGACGTGATGGATTATTCGCGCATGGGCCGCCCGGGGTGGCTCGAAGTGGTCACCGGCAGCATGTTCAGCGGCAAGAGCGAAGAGCTCATCCGTCGGCTGCGTCGTGCCCAGATTGCCAAGCAGCGCGTGCAGGTGTTCAAGCCCGCCATCGACAATCGCTTCAGCGAGGCCCACGTCAGCTCGCATAGCGACATGAAGATCCCGTCCGAGAACGTCGCCTCTGCGCGCGAATTGCTCGAGCGGGTGCAGCCCAAGACCCAGGTGGTCGGGATCGACGAGGGCCAGTTTTTTGATGCGGAGCTGCCGGCGGTCTGCAACACGCTCGCCGATCAGGGCAAACGCGTCATCGTTGCCGGGCTTGACCAGGACTATCTCGGCAAGCCGTTCGAGCCCATGCCGCAACTGCTCGCGATTGCGGAATACATCACCAAGACACTGGCGATTTGCATGGTGTGCGGCGGCCCCGCCAATCACACGCAGCGTCTTGTGGCATCAAAAGAACGCGTGCTCGTGGGCGCCGGTGACAGCTACGAGGCGCGCTGCCGGCATTGCTTCGATCCCACACTGGGACAATAAATGGGGAAATGGGCCATTGCCCCATTGTCAGCGCAACCACATAGGGTCGTTCAACCATTCGGGTGGCGTAAAAAAGATGAAGGCGAGTATCGCCAAGACCCAGAGGTCGTAGGGCACCGTGCCGCGCTCGTCGGTCCAGTAGAACGCGCGCCAGAGCACGCCGGCGACGCCGGTGGGTTTGGGGTGGGTTTTGCCCTCGAGCTCCACGTAGGTGTAATAAATGCGGCTGGCGACAGTCACGATTGACAGCACGCCCATGACCCACAGTACGGCGGCCATCCGGTTGGAGAAGGCGCCGATCATGAAGAGGACGATGCGTTCGGGCCGCTCCATGAAGCCGACCTTGCACTTTTTCAGCAGGCTTTCCGCTCTCGCCCGGGTGTAGCTCGTCATCGTCGCAAACACCATGGCGATGGACGTGATGAGGACGTAATCGGTGCGGCCCAGCGAGGAGTAGAGGCAGATGAGGCCCACCGCCAGCGACAAGTCCGAGAGCCGGTCGATGACCGAGTCCCAGAAGCCGCCGAACTTTGTGTCCATTCCCGATTGGATCGCCACCTTGCCATCGATAAAATCGAAGACGCTGGCCCCGACCATGATGATCCCGGACGTCAGGAAATCGCCCTGGGCGAGTGCGTACCCGGCCCAGACGCTGATCAGCACGCCGATGAACGTGAGCAGATTGGGGCTGATCCGCAGTCTGATGCAGGTAGTGATGATCAGGCGGAGCGGAAAGTTGAACACGGCACCGATGGCGCCTGTGAAGGTCACGGCGGATGGTAACTGATGGCCATTCACGAACTCAAGGGCCAGATTGCACACCTGCCCGAGCAGCCCGGGGTCTATATCTACTCAAACGAGGCCGGCGAAACGCTCTATATCGGCAAGGCCAGGGTGCTGCGCGACCGCGTGCGCTCCTACCTGGGGGCGTATGGGATGAACCCGCGCATTGATGCGCTCCTGCGCCAGGCGACGCGTCTTGAAACCATCGTCACCGACTCGGTGGTGGAGGCGCTGGCGCTCGAAAACCAGCTGATCAAGCAGCGCAATCCTCGCTTCAACATCCTCCTGCGCGACGACAAGACCTATCCCTACCTGCAATTGACGACCACCGAACCCGCGCCACGGGTGCTGGTGGCCAGACGCGTGGAGCGCGATGGATCGGTCTACGCCGGTCCGTTCATGCCCGCGTCGCTGGCGCGACAGACGATGGCGTTGACGCATCGGCTGTTCGGCATCCGGTCGTGCAACGAAATCATTGACGGCCAACGCGACCGGCCGTGTCTGGAGTACGACATCAAGCGGTGCGTCGCGCCGTGTGTGGCGTCGATTTGCACGCTCGATGAGTACCGGCAATCGGTGGCGCAGGCCCGACTGCTTCTGGAGGGCAAGCAGGCCGAACTGGTCGAACGGCTGCAGGCCGACATGGTGACAGCGGCGGTGGACGAGCAATTTGAGCGTGCCGCCTTTCTGCGCGACGCGATTCGCACGCTTGAGACGTTGCGCGACCGGCAGCAGAAGATGGCCACGCCCTCGCTGGGGGATCGCGACGCCGTGGCCGTGAAGGCCGGCCCTGCGGGTGCCGTGGTGCAAGTCTTCCAGATGCGCCGCGGCCGCGTCGTCGAACGGATCGAGCTGACCTCTGAGGTCGAAAACGACCTCAGAGGTCGTTTTGCCGAGGACGTGCTCGAAGCCGCGCTGCAACAGTTCTACGCCGAGCAGGTGCCGCCGCCGGAGATTCTCGTGTCAGAGGAGCTGGCGGCCGAGGTCGTCGAAGGCCTCGAAGCCTGGCTTGGGACCCGCGCCGAGCGGAAGGTGCGCATCATCGTGCCGCAGCGGGGCGACAAGAGAGGATTGCTTGATCTCGCGCTGCGCAATGTGGCGCTGGCCTACGACACACATTTCAGTGGCGGGCACGTGGGAGAGTTCGCTGCGCTTGAGACCTTGCGCGAAGTGTTGAGCCTGACGGCGCTCCCACGACGCATCGAGTGTTTCGACATCTCGACGTTGCAGGGCACCAACACCGTGGCGTCGATGGTCGTGTGCGTGGACGGGAAGATGCGGCGCGGCGAATACCGCAAATTTGCCGTGCGAGGACCGGCTACTGATGACTTCGCCTCCATGGAGGAAGTGATTCTGCGGCGGTACCGCAAGGTCCTGGAAGCGGGCGGCCCGTTCCCGGACCTGATCCTCATCGATGGCGGCAAGGGACAGCTGACCGCCGCGTATGCCGCGTTGCGCCAGCTTGGCCTCGAGCAGCTTGTGGCTGTGGGTCTCGCGAAGCAGGAGGAACTCCTGTTCCGCCGTGATCGGATGGAGGGCATTGCGCTTCCGCACGAAACGCCGGCACTTCGCCTGGTCCAACGCATCCGCGACGAAGCCCATCGGTTCGCCGTGTCCTTCCATCGGACCAAACGCGCCAAGTCCGCACTGCGTTCAGCGCTGGATGATGTGCCCGGGGTGGGGCCGCGTCGCCGGAAGCAGTTGTTGACGACGTTTGGATCGCTGGCCGGGGTGCGACGGGCCAGCCGCGAAGACCTGGAGCGGACGGTGGGCGCGAAGACCGCGCAAGCGGTGCTGGACCACTTCGCGGGTCAATCCTAAATCCTCATTACTCAATGCTTTGCGTGATATTCTTCTCCGGTTGCAGCTCGAACTTGCCATCCCCGCCTTCTTGATTCTGGTTGCCTCGTTGTCGTTTCACGAGGCCGCACACGCATGGGCGTCAAACAAACTCGGGGATCCGACGGCGAAGATGCTCGGACGACTCACGCTGAATCCGTTGGCGCATATCGACTGGATCGGGACCGTGTTGTTTCCGTTGATTGGAATGTTGTCGGGGCTGCCGCTCATCGGGTGGGCCAAACCTGTCCCGGTCGACATGCGGTACCTGCGTTCGCCGCGCCGCGATTTTGCGCTGGTGGCGTTGGCCGGTCCCATCAGCAATCTCGTGCTGGCCACGGGACTGATCGCGATCCTCCTGGCGCAGGGTGGATTGGTGACAGAAACAGGCGTGACGCGCATGGGCGTGGTGCTGTACACCGCGATCTTCATGAACGTGCTGCTGGCGGCGTTCAACATGTTGCCGATTCCGCCGCTTGATGGCGGCAACGTGCTGGCCGGCCTGGTGCCGGAGTCGATGGCGCAGGCCATGGACGGGATCCGGCCCTACGGAATTTTTGTGTTGTACGGTCTCCTGTTTCTGGGCGTGATCGATGCCCTGGTGGACCCGATTGAACGAGTGCTGAGAGCGTTGTTGCTGTGATTGCCAAACCTCGCGTTGTATCGGGCATGCGTCCCACGGGACGCCTGCACCTCGGCCATCTGGTCGGTGCCCTGCAGAACTGGGAACAGTTGCAGCAGGTCTACGACTGTTATTACTTCGTGGCCGACTGGCACGCGCTCACGAGCCATTACGCGTCCACCGAGTCGATTACCGCCGATGCACTCGACAACGCCGCCGACTGGATCGGCGCCGGGATCGATCCGGAAAAAAGCACGCTGTTCATCCAGTCGCAGGTGCCCGAACACGCGGAGCTGTATCTGCTCCTGCAGATGGTCACACCAATCACCTGGCTCGAGCGTGTGCCGACCTACAAGGAACAGATCGAACAACTCTCCGAGAAGGACCTGTCGAACCTCGGGTTTCTCGGTTATCCGCTCCTGCAGGCCGCCGACGTCATCATCTACAACGCGCATTACGTGCCGGTGGGTGAGGATCAGGTGCCGCATCTCGAGCTCTCGCGCGAAGTGGTCCGCCGCTTCCACAATTTTTACGGCGAGGTCTTCGTGGAGCCGCAACCTCTGCTCACGCCAACGCCGCGCCTGCCCGGACTCGACAACCGGAAGATGAGCAAGAGTTACAACAACACGATCGATCTGTCGGACACACCCGAGGATGTGGTCAAAAAAATCAGACAGATGTATACCGACCCGAAGCGCGTACGTGCCGACATCCCCGGCACGGTCGAGGGCAACCCGGTGTTCATCTATCACGATGCGTTCAATCCGGACCGCGCCGAGGTGGACGACCTCAAGGCGCGCTACCGCGCCGGCACGGTGGGGGATGTCGAGGTCAAACTCAAGCTCGCCGCCGCCGTCAATGCGATGCTCGATCCGATCCGTGAGCGACGCGCGGCGGTGCTGGCCCGCCCGGGGTATCTGCGCGAGATGTTGATGGAAGGGTCCACGCGGGCCCGCGTGGTGGCACAGGAAACGATGGCCAAGGTCCGGACGGCGGTGAAACTTGAGTACTGAGGCGCCGCTGCCCGCGTCGCCCGAACGGTCGTTCACGACGGCGGACGCGCCTGCGGATTTTGAGTCGATGCTGGGCGCCTACCCGGTTCGGCTCCGTCAATTCGAGGGCCCGCTCGACTTGCTGCTGTATCTGATCAAGAAACATCAGCTCAATATCTACGACATTCCGATTGCGCTCGTGACACGTCAATACCTCGACTACCTCGAGGTGATGCAGGAACTCGACCTCGATGTCGCCGGCGAATTTCTCGTCATGGCCGCGACGCTCATTCACATCAAGTCGCGTTTGTTGCTGCCGCGGCCGGATCCCAAGCAGGAGGACCCGGAGGAAGATCCGCGCGAAGCGCTCGTCCGCCGGTTGCTCGAACACCAGAAGTTCAAGGCTGCCGCCGAGCTGCTGCACGATCGCGAAATTCAGCGCAGCGCGCAATGGGGCAGACCCGATGGCCGCGTCGCCGAGGTCGTGGGCAACCCGCCAGAGCCCGAGGTCGAAGTCGACCTGTTCAGTCTCATGGCGGCGTTCCGCCAGGTGATCGAGCGCGCACGCCAGCGTCCGCAGATCTACATGCCGGCGGAGTACATGTCGCTGGAGGTGCGCATCGAGCGGCTCATGAGCATGTTGTCGGAGACCGAAGCGCTGGGCTTTGAAGACCTCTTTGCCGATGTCCAGACCAAGCCGGGCATTGTGGTCACCTTTCTTGCCTTGCTCGAGATGATTCGCCTGAAATACGTGCGGGTGTATCAGCAGGGCAACTTCGGCCCGATTCGGGTCTACAAGCGCGAAAAGCCGCAGGGAGCACCTGACTTCCATGTCTGAGTTGAAATCCATCGTTGAGGCCATGATCTTTGCCTCGCCAGAGCCGTTGACACTGAAGGCGCTCGGCAAGCTGCTCGACAGCGAGCCGAAGGAAGAGATCGAAGCAGCCCTTGTGGCGCTCAAGGAGGACTATGGACGTCCGGCCGGGCTCCAGTTGGTCGAAGTGGCCGGCGGGTATCAGATCGTCACGCGCCCGGAACTGCACGAATGGGTGCGCCGCCTGTTTCACGAGCGCACCTCGTCGAAGTTGTCGGTGGCATCACTCGAGACGCTCGCCGTCATCGCGTATCGACAGCCGGTGACCGCGCCGGAGATCGCCGAAATCCGCGGTGTCAACACCGCAGGCGTGCTTGGGACACTCGCGGATCGCAAGCTGGTCAAGATCGTCGGTCGCAAAGCCGTCGTGGGTCGGCCGTTCATGTATGGCACCACGCGTGATTTCCTTGAGCGATTTGGCCTGAACGACATCAACGACCTCCCGAAGGTCGAGGACATGTCGGAACTGCTCGGCTTCGACCTGCCGGGCATGGGCGAACCCGAGCCGCAAACCGCGCTACCCTTTGACCCAGAGGTCGCCGATGATCAGCCTGACGCCGGCGCTGAACCTCTGGATTCCGCACCCGACACCGCCCCGGACACTGGCAAAGGCGTAGACGACGATGGCAGCACGTACACCTCGGACACCACGAACATCCAGGCCGACACGGTCGGCGACGACCCGGACGTCGACGACGCGGACGGAACGCCCGGCGAAGCCGAAGAAACCGACGAAGAGAAAATTCACTAAGTTTTCCGACGGCCCACGTCCGCCTCGCACGACGCCCTCTGGCAGCAAACGGCGACCGCCCTCACGAGCCGCGCTGCCGAAGCCGGTGCGCCCACTCGGTGGGTTGAAGACCGGTGGCAAGTCGGGCTCGATTGCCAAAGGTGGCGTAGGTGGTGTGGGTGGCGTGGGTGGCGGCCGGGGCTCCGGCAAAAAATCCGACGGCATCCGCCTGCAGAAAATTCTCTCGCACTCCGGCGTGTCGTCACGTCGCGTCGCGGAAGAACTGATCCGTCAGGGCCGCGTCGAAGTGAACGGCGAGGTCGCCAGTGAACTCGGGACACGCGCGAATCCGGCGGTGGACGACATTCGGGTCGACGGCCGTCGACTGAAACTGGGCGGCGACCGCAAGTACTACCTGATGTACAAGCCGCGCGGCGTGGTGAGCACACGGTCGGATCCGCAGCAGCGCGAAACCGTCATCGAGGTGCTCGCGCGCGCGGGTGTGAAGGGATATTTTTATCCCGTCGGCCGACTCGATTACGACTCGGAAGGGCTGCTCATCATGACCAATGATGGTGATCTCGCCGAAAAGGTCACCCATCCCAAACACGAACTCGAACGCGCGTACGAGGTACGCGTCGCCGGGTTGCCGGAAGCGCGCGACCTCGAACGTCTTGCACGCGGCATTGTCATCGAAGGTCGCCGCACGCTGGGAGCGGCGGTGCGGATGATTCGCACCTTCCCGGACAAGTCGGAGCCGCAGGCGCTCGTCGAAATTGTCATCAAGGAAGGTCGCAACCGGCAGGTGCGCCGGATGTTCGAGGGGACCGGCCATCCGGTCATCGAATTGCGCCGGACGCGGATTGGTCCGATCACGGACAAGAGGATCAAACCTGGCCAGGTGCGTGAACTCACGCCCGATGAAGTGAAAGCGCTGACCCGGCCGCGGTCGTGAGCAATGCTGCCGAGTATCACGCCTTCTGGCATCACGTCGGGGACATGTTCCCTGACCTCGGTGGGGCGGAGTCGACCCGGCATTACCGCGAGTGTGAAGAGCGACTGATCCGCGAGCACCTGCCCCTGCGGGGCGCGCGCCTCCTCAAAACAGACCTCTGGGATGAAGCCCGCAACACGCGCATTCTTCAATGGGCGGCCGGCGAAGGGGCCGAGGTCTACGGCATCGACATCTCCGCACCCACACTCGCCGACGCAAAGCGGGAATTCGGTGCCACCAGACTCGCCGCCGCTGTCGCCGATGTGCGACATATTCCACTCGCCACGGGCAGTATGACGGCCGTGTATTCGATGGGCACCGTCGAACACTTCGACGAAACCGATCTCGCCCTGCGGGAGATTTATCGGGTGCTTGCGCCAGGGGGGCGCGCGATTATTGGCGTACCAAATCGCTTCGACCCCTTCCTGCGACCGGCGATGGTCTGGCTGATGCAGAAGGTCGGCTGGTATCACTACGGCTTCGAGAAGTGTTACTCGCGCGCGCGGTTCTCTGCGATGTTGCGTGAGGCGGGGTTTACGGTGGTAGCCGAAACGGGACTCTTGTTTATTCCGGGATGGCTCCGCATGGCGGATCTTCTTGCGCACACGCGGTACCGGCCGCTGACACGTCTGACGGCTCCGGCGGTTCGCTTCTTCGCGGCGATCGAGCGCCGGTACCCTCGCGTCCGGCCCCACGGCTACCTGCTCGCCATCGTCTGCCAACGTCGGGCGAACTGAGACCGTCCGACCGGTGGAGCCGCGCCTTCGATAGAGCCTCGGCTGCAGGTCGCGCCGTGGCGGAGTCGGCACGAACGACGAAGGCCACCGGGGGGACCTGTTCTGGTTCAGGCGGGAGAGTCCGGACGACGCGTGGCGCATCGAGCGCGTCCAAGAAGGATGGATCAACTGACGTAGTGGGACCTGCCGTAGAATGGCCGCACGACCCCCTCGAAGATGGCGGCCATGGCTCGAGTCCTGGAGGCCGATCCACGCATCGCGTATGGCCTCGTTTCCGCGCCGTTCATCGCACGATCGACACCCACATCTGCACGAGGTGCCACATGTCGCGCAGCGACACCTGGGTGCTCGGATCCGCGTGGGAGATTGCTGGAGACAACAGCGCAGTCACGCGCGTGTGTCCCTGTGCGCGCAGGTGCGCCGCGAGACTGACGGTCTCGGATTGCGGGATCACGGTGTCGGCGGCGCCGTGAATCAAAAACACCGGGGCGCGCGGCATCGGCGACCGCTCGGCTGAGAGCGCCGGATCACCGCCGCCCAGTTCCGCAAACGGCAGGAGCATCGCACCCAGACGCGTCGCGTCGCGGGCGTTGACGTCGCGCATGATCGCGGCGGCAGGTTCGCGCAGTGGTGCGGATAATTCACGCGCCCGCGCAAACAGCGGAGCCGCGGCACTCGAGTCCACATCGTCCACGATCGATGCGTGGAGAAACGCGCGAAGCGCGGCGTCAAGCGGCATGACCTGCTCTGGCGGCACCAGATGCGGCAGCGCCCCCAGCAGCAGGATGACCACACCGTAGTCGTGCGCGGGCTGGGACGTGCCATCGGGCAACACGCCGGTGCACAGATATCGAATGACGCGGGGCAGGTCGCCATGCCCGCCAAAGGACACGACCTGTTCGATCCGGTCCGCCACGGCAGGTCGTCCGGCCGCGACCATTGTGAGCCCTCCGCCGAAGCTCACGCCGACCAGACTGACCGTGCCCCTCGGCGCAAGCGAGGCATCGTTGGTGACCCATGACACGGCGTCTTCGATCTGATCGGTCGACCGGCCGACGATGCGGAACTCGCGAAGATCGGGCAGCGGCAGGCTGAGTACGGTCATGCCGGCGCCCGCGAGTCGATGCGCCAGCCGGGCGAGTCGAGGCTCGTCAACACCGCCGGTGTGCACACCCGGCACCACAATCACGGTCTTTGCACTGGTGCCCACCGGTACGTACAGCCGGGCGCTCACGCCACCATGCCGGCTCGGCACCGTCAAGTCCCGTGTGGTGACCTCCGCCACCGACACCGGCAGCCATCGGCGCACCGCAACGTCCTGTCCGGAAAGGTCGATGAGCAGGGCCAGGGCCGAGACATACGGTGCCGCCAGCCACACGCTGATGACGACGACGATGGCGGTGAGGAGAGCTCGGCGCAAAGGTTGGGGGTGCTCCAGTGGGTGCTTCACAGGTGCTTGACGGGTCGAGCACCCAGTCGAGCACCCGTCAAGCACCCATTCAGCACCATAATAGTGCTGTGCTGATCGCAATTGATGGCCCCGCCGGGGCGGGCAAGGGGACCGTGGCGCGCACGATTGCAAGTGCGCTGCAGTTTCGTCATGTGGACACGGGCGCGATGTATCGGGCTGTGGCGTGGCTGGGACTGAAACGGGGCGTGGAACTGGGCGACAGCGCGGCGGTTGTCGACGTCGCCCGCGACGCGTCTTTTGAGCTCTCGGCGCGCGTGATCGTCGACGGTCATGATGTGACGGCGGACATTCGCACGCCCGAGATGGATGCCGCCGCAGCCATGGTCGCGAGGCACGGCGACGTGCGAAAGATGTTGGTCGAACGGCAGCGCCAGATGGGGCGCGCCGGCCGGGTTGTGATGGAAGGCCGCGACATCGGCACCGTGGTGTTTCCCGACGCGCCGCTGAAAATTTATCTCGACGCGTCGCCCGAAGAACGCGCGCGGCGTCGCGCGGTCGACCCCGCACATGCCGCAGGCAAACAGGGCGCCGCCCCCGAGCAGGTCGGACAAATCGCGCAGGCCCTGGCCGCACGCGATGAGTCCGACCGCACCCGCGCCGTCTCTCCACTCACCCGAGCCGACGATGCCGTGTACATCGACACGACGGGGATCTCGATCGACACGGTGGTCGAGACCGTGCTCGACCTGGTGCGTCAAAGGCTCGCACTGTAGGTCAAAACGTATGCACAACGAGACATGGAGGACTGGGAGAATTTGTTTCCAAAGAAAAAGACTCCCAGCCCTCCACGTCTCGTTGTGAACCTTCTCTTCAGAGTTCGTCGTCTTCCTTCGACGCCGGGTCGAGTTCCCACCGGTGTTCATCGCGCGCGCTGATTTCGTCGCCGCCCATCAGTTCTTCGTCATCATCGTAGACCACGCCGATCGCCTTGCCGATGTCGTCCACGCGATCCTGATCGGGCGTCATGTTGTCGCCGCCGGGGGCTTCGTCGCCGATCGCGTAGGCGTCCTGCCACTTGGCGTCGACGTCACCAGCCGTGAGTTCGGGACTCGCTTCGGTGTGGAGCTTCAATTCCGCGCGCAGTTCGTCGTGTCCGGACCGCGCGGAACCGAGCAGGCGTGAGTCGGCGGCATCACGGGGAAATTCTTCCATCTCGGCTTCGGGCAATCGCTTGCGTTCGCGCTGCAGGCGCGCCGGCACAGGTAATGCCGCGGGCGTCTTGGGCGCGCTCTTGCGCATCGCCTTGGGTTTTGGGGCAGCCTTCTTGACCGCCTTCGGCATGACTTTCACGGTCTTCTTCGTCTGCTTCGTGGCCTTGGGCGCCGGCGCAAATCGCTTTGCGACCTTCTTGACGACCTTCTTGACGGCCTTCTTCACAGACTTCGGAGAGGCTTTCCTGACGGCCTTCTTCGCCGCTGGTCTTCGGGTGACCTTCTTAGCGACTTTCCTGACCACCTTCCGGGTGGCCTTTGCTGCGGGTCTGGTCTTGGATTTCGCAGCCTTTTTCTTTGTTTTCAGCGTTTTACGGATGATCTTTGCCGCCTTCTTGACGGCCTTTTTCCGAGGGGCCGGTCTGGTGGGTCGCTTGGTCGCCTTTGCCTTTTTCTTGGCCATATTTCTCTCCTCTGGTGGACACCGACGTTGCCAGACGTTTGACCTACGGTGACGGCTCGGCGGATAATTGTCTGCTTATCGCAATCCCGCGAGACGCCACCGACAGCCAGTCGAAGCTG
>JBKJTD010000100.1:0-19290 GCA_046590915.1 Vicinamibacterales bacterium | reverse complement strand
GATCGAGGCGGGCACCGAACGTGGACAAGGGATGCGCGTTGACCGTGGCGCCCGCACACAGCACGGCCAGCACCACGGCGATTCGGCCAATCATCGGTTGCCTCCTGCCTGAGCGGGTGCCTTCTCAGCGTCGGCGAGCGCCGCCGCGAGCGCATGGTGGCGTCGGGCCTCGTCCTGCTGTCCAAGTTGGGCGTAGGCATCGCCAGCCACTTGGAAGTCATCGGACGTGGGAGCCGAGTCGAGTCGGGGTTTGAGTCGAGCGAGGGCGTCGGCGGGACGCGCTGCGGCGAGGTCAGTCGCGCGAGGCCAATCACCGCGAACGGGTGACCCGGAAAGAGGAAATCGGCGCGGGTGTATTCGCGAGTGGCGGCAGCGAGGTCGCGGGCCGTCAAGTGCAAGTGTCCCAACTGCGCCGCATGCCAGGCCTGCGATTCCACGTCGTGCGCCGACGTCGCCGAGTCGGCCATCTTCATCAGCATGAGCGCGCCGTTGATGTCACCCTGCAACTCGCGGGCGTAGGCTGCGCGCGCATAGGATGTCGCATCTGGCCGTTGCGCCAGCATGCGGTCGAACGCGTCATAGGCCTTCTCGCGCTCGCCCAGTTCCAGATAGGCATCGCCAAGGATGCCGTCAATCACGTGGTCGGTCGCGCGAATCGCGCGGCACCGCTCCGCTTCAAGAATGGCCTCGCCGAACCGATGTTGGGCAAGGTATACGGTGGCCCGCATCCGGCGGGCCAGATAGTCGGATGGCTTGGCGGCGATGACGCGATCGAGAACCCCCTCGGCCTCGAGCGCGAGGCTGCCGCGATTGAGCACTCGCGCTTGTCGCAACCACGCGTCGGCGAGCCGAACCGCCGCGTCGCTGTCGGTGGGCTCGTCGGCCAATCGGGCCGTCATGGCTGCAACGGTGGCCGCCAGGCCCTCCTGAGAAGTCGTAAACGTCGCGGACGACGGCTGAGCCTCGCGCGACGGCGTAGTGTCGCATGCGGCGAGGCATGCGCACAGCGCCAACGTCGTGATCAGCCGTCGTCCCATGATTAGAACCTCACCACGAGGCCGGCGGTCGTCCGCCAGAAGGAGAACTTCGAGAAGTCGACCCCGAAGGCGTTCTGGTCGAGATCAGATTCGCGAAGACCACGCGTGTATTTGAGGTCGCCGCGGAAGCCGACGTGGTCGTTGAAGAAGCCCATCGCTCCTGCACCAACCGACATCGCCAAGGTGTCGCCCTTGACCACCAGCACTTCGCCGGCTTCGGCGAGGTTCGGTCGCAGCAGGCCGAGGCCTGCGGTCACAAACGGCGTGAACCGTCCGCGGGTGAGCATCGGCGGCGCCACGATCACCTGGCCCGTGACGGTCGTCACGCTTCGGTCGATCAGGAAGCCGTCCTGCTCAAAGAACATCGGCGTGTAGGCCGCGTCGGCTTCAACGCCGATCCAGGGTTTCACCCAGAACGTCGCGGACATTCCGACGGTGCCGCCGGTGGTGGTGGTGTCGCCGCCGAAGGTGGCGCCTGCAAAGGGCGACACCATCAGGCGGGCTTCTGACGCCATCGGCGCCTGACTGGCCATCTGGGCCTGAGCGGCTGCCGGCACGGTCAGCATCGCCGCCATAAACATGAGTGGAAGAGTTGTTCGCATTGTCATATCTCCAGGAAAGAACAGGTCAGCGGTTGCCGGCGTGCGGCAGCCCGACGTAGGGGAACGTGTTGAGGAAGGGCAAGTCGTTGAGGTTGACGCCGTCACCCAGCTGTGCGTTGATGCCCTTGTTGAAGTTCGGCGTGAGCGGCGACGCTCCGGCCATCACGCGGAACGCGATGTCCACGACGTCATCACCCAGGCGGCGACCGTTCGGGAAACCCGCCGCGTCGCCCGCAAGCACACCCAGGCGGTTGGGATTGGCGACGGGGCCAATGGCCACGTTGAGCCGCAGCATCTCGGACGGCGTGACACCGGCACGCTGGTTCAGGCCGGGGATGCCGGTCAGGAAGATCGTCACCAGGTCATTGCGAGGCGCGGGCGGCGACACGATGCCGAAGAGGGCGCTGAGCAACTTCGGGATTTCTGGATTGAGCACGAAGTCCAACGCAGCGGCGTCGCTGGTCGGTTCGATGGAGTTGAAGGCGTCCTTGGTGCTGCGGGGAATCACGACTTCATTGACCAGCGGATGACCGAGGCGGGACACCTGCACGAACCGCGTGGAGGAGGCACCTGTGCCGGAGCGCACCGTCACAGACGGGCGGCTCGCCGTGGACCAGACGCCGATGATGGCATTCGGGTCAGTGGCGGAGGTGGGCCGGGCACCAGTGGTTGTCAGCGCGGTGATGGGCACTTCCAGCGCGATGCTGTGCACGTTGAATCCCGCGAGTGAGTCGCTGTTGTCCACATCGACAGGCGGCACAGCCAGCAGGTCAAACACGTTCAGGTCCACAAAGAATGGGTCGTCACGCTGTCCGGCGAACACCTGCGTGTTGTTGGGCAGCTGACGAACGGCGGCCTGTGCCAGCGCGGCGTAGTTGGGGGTGGATCGACGCCCGACGTTCACAGGCGGCGTCGGCAGGTCCGAGGCGAGGACTGTTGCCGCACCAGTGCGGCGGGGGCCAACGACACGCGTGATCGAGTATGTCTGACGGACGTTGAACGCCGGCGAGTCCAGCGACGTGATCGTGCCGGTGTTGTAGAGGAAGGTGTTGGCGTTGAGCGTCTGCGATTTGAAGCGGAACTGATACGTGACGTCTTCGACGGCGTCTCCGTTGTTGTCCACCATGATCTCGTAGAGCACGTTGTCGTCGAACTTGAAGAAGTTCGGTCCGCCGTATGGCGCTTCAAACGGAATGAAGTTCGCGATGAGCGTCACCCGGTCCGAGTTGTTGGGGCTGACAAACGCGTACAGGTCGGTGTTATCGGCAAGCGGGTCACCACTGATCAGTGGTGCCTCGCGGTGGCTTGAAGCTTCGGTCGTGTGGTCCCACCCGGTCCCGAGTGCGGTGAGCACCACGGCCCCGAGTCCGATGAGAGTCGTCAATCGTTTCATGTTGTCCTCCTTGACCCGACCCCGGAAGTGCCGGGGCGGTTGTTGTCGTGGAATCTACGGATGGCGGATGCCGCCGGATGGCTCAGCGTGCGATCAGCAGCGCGGCACCACTATTGGGCAAGGTGTATCCAACTATGGGTGCTCAAGTGCACAGCCCGTCGACTACAGAGCACCCAAACGGTGGCCGCGGTCTTGCAATCTGGTTGTTGCCCTCCCGCGACCTTGGGCCCAGAGTTGGAGTTGCCCCGGTGAGTTCCCATGATGCAGACGCCGATCGCGCTCTCGTCGTCGCGATCGCGGGTGGCTCGGTCACCGCCTTGGGGCATCTCTACGACTGTCACGGCCGCTGGATGTTCTCACTGGCTCGACAGATCGTCGGCAGCCAGGAGGGCGCCGAAGCCGTCGTGCAGGACGTGTTCACGCAGGTCTGGCGAGACGCAGGCCGCCTTGAATGGGACAACACTGATGTGACCACATGGTTGTCACGCCTGAGTCGTGCCAGCGCATTGAACCGGCTGCGCGCCCTGCCGTCGTGGTCCGAGTACGCACCCGCCACGTCGGAAGGGAGTGCCGCACGCGATGTCTTACACCTGGCGTATTTCCAGGGTCTCTCCCATGCCGAAATTGCCCGCCGGACCGGTTCGCCCATCGGGACCATCAGCACGCAGATCCGTTCAGCTCTCGACACACTGAGAGCAACTGGGACCGCCGACTTGACATAGAGTCTTTTTGAGCGTTCAATGTTCATGTTTTGATTGCTCAAAAAATATTCTCAATCCTGCTGATTACCGCCGCCTCGGCGACCCCATCACTTGCGCAAGTGCCGGTTCCGCCTCCGGCGGCGGCAGAAGCCCCGCGAACCCTGCTCTCCGGTTACATGGAGGCGCACTACAACAAGCCCCAGTTCCAGGACGGGTCCCTCGACTTTCACCGCTTTGTGCTGCTGGTCACCCACCGCTACAGCGACCGCATCAGGTTCGTGGGTGAACTTGAACTCGAGCATGCGCTGGTTGAAGGCCTCGAGGACGCGGGGGAACTCGAGCTGGAACAGGCGTACATCGATTTTTTGCTGACCCGATCGTTCAACATCCGCGCCGGCATGATGCTGATTCCGGTCGGCATCATGAACGAACGCCACGAACCGCCGGTGTTCTACGGCGTGGAGCGGCCATTACTCGACACGGTGATTCTGCCGACCACATGGTTTGAGGTGGGCGCAGGTGTCCATGGAGAACTCGGCAGTGGCTGGCGCTACCGCGCGTTTGTGACAACGCCTCTCAATGCCGCGCGGTTCACTGCTGAAGACGGACTGCGCGACGGGCGCCAAAAAGGGAGTCGCGCCAATGCGGGTCGTGTGGCGGGCACTGCGCGTCTTGAATATGCAGGCCTGCGAGGACTGACCGCCGGCGTCAGCGTCTGGTCCGGCCTCTCCGGATTTGAGTTCCGGCCACGATTTGACGTCCCGGTCACGGTGCTCGAAGCCGATGCCCGCTACTCGCGTGATCGCTTCGAAGCGCGCGCGCAGGTCGCGCAGGTCTCAATCGGGAACACGGCCGACCTCAACGACGCGCTTGCCCGCACGGTCGGAGTCGATCCGAATATCGCCAGGACGCTCAGGGGCGCCTACCTGGAAGCCAGCTATCGCGTGGTGTCCGGCGCGTCGTTTGGTGACATCGGTCTGTTCGCTCGCCACGAAAATATCGACACCCAGTTTCGGATGGCCGACGGCTACCTGCCACTCAAGGAGTTTGATCGCGAGGCCTGGGTCGTCGGTGCCAACTACTGGCCCGACCCGGACATCGTCTTCAAGCTTGACTACACATGGCTTCGCAACCGCAGTGCGACGATCGCTGCGCCCAACTCGTTCAACCTTGGTCTTGGATGGTGGTTCTGATGCGTCTGCTCGTGCTTCTTCTGATGTCGGTGGCGCTTGCGGTCACGGATCCGTCGCCGCTCTCGGCCCACTTACCGGCCGGTGAATCTGTCCACGTGGTGGATGTCACCGCCGAACGTTTCTCGTTCACACCTTCGCTCATCCGATCGACCGTGGGCACTGCCATGGAGTTTCGCGTCAAGAGCGACGACACGCTCCACGGGTTCCGCATCCTTGGCACGGACATCAACGTGGACATTCCGAAGCGCGGCAAAGGCACGGCGGTCGTGCGCTATACACCCACCGCACCAGGCAAGTACACGTTTGAATGTTCGCATACCTGCGGCGCGGGCCACGCATTCATGCGGGGCACGATCGTGGTGTCAAAGTGACTTGGCGTATCACTCAATACCGCGCGACCTTCGTCATCCTCAGTGTGGCGTTGGCCGGGTCGATGATCCACGCGCAGCGACGACCGCTGCGCCCTGGAGATCCGCTCCCCGGGATCACCGCTGCCGAATTCGAACTGTTTCGCATGGGCCTGGACGACTTCCTTGAAGTGGAATCAGCGGAGGAAGGCCTGGGGCCGGCATTCAACGGCACCAGCTGCGCGGCCTGTCACAACACACCCGGCATCGGGGGAATCGCGCCAATCGCCGAAATTCGAGCAGGCGGCCGAGGACCGGCGGGGGAGTTCGTCGCCTTGGACCCCTCCGGCGAAACGCTGTTTCATCTGTTTTCTGTGCCCAACCACGCCTGTCAGTCAGTCATCCCCCCAGAGGCCGCCGTCATCGCTCGTCGCGTGCCGATCCCGCTCTTTGGCGCCGGTTTGATCGAAGCCATTTCCGACGACACCATTCGTGCACTGGCGGACCCCTCGGACCTCGACCGCGATGGCATCAGTGGCCGTGCAGCGATGGTGCGTGATGTGGGCACGGGGCAGATGCGCGTCGGACGATTTGGCTGGAAGTCCCAGCACGCCACACTTCTGGCGTTTGGCGCCGACGCCTATCGCAATGAAATGGGCATCACCAACGACCTGTTTCCCACGGAACTGGCCGTGGGTGTCGCCGCGGCCCGGATGAAACTATGCGATCCAATTCCCGAGCCCGAGGACGTGCGTGACCCCTCCAACCGCCGTCGCGGTATCGATAATTTCGAATCGTTCATGCGATTCCTGGCGCCTCTTGAACGCGCCTCCGTGGTGGGGCAGGTCGCGCTGGGAGAGAACCTCTTTCAGTCGGTCGGCTGTGCGTCCTGCCACGTGCCGTCGTTGGCGACCGGACCCAACGCGCACCCTCTGTTTGACCGCAAGGTGGTGGCACTGTTCTCGGATCTCCTGTTGCACGACGTTGCCACAGGCGACGGCATCGTCCAGGGTGATGCCCTGCCATCGGAGATTCGGACACCCGCCCTGTGGGGGCTGCGCGACCGGCGTCCGCTGCTTCACGACGGATCGGCCGCCACCATCAGTGACGCCATTGGCAGGCACGGGGGTGAAGCTCTGCGGTCCGCGCAGCGGGCGGGCCGCTTGTCCGCCAGTGAGTTTGCGGCACTGCTGGCATTTCTAAAAACGCTCTGAGTCAGTACACTGTCGGGCGCGGAGGAGACTGTGTTTATGCCAGGCATGCACGAGATCGACTACAAGATTTTCGGCGACGACATGCAGTTCGTCGAGGTGGAACTGGACCCGGGCGAAGCGGTAATCGCCGAAGCGGGCGGGATGATGTACATGGACGACGGCATCGAGATGGAGACCATTTTTGGTGACGGGTCGTCGCAGCAGAAGTCGGGACTGATGGGCGCGCTCATGGGCGCGGGCAAACGGCTGCTCACGGGCGAGTCACTGTTCATGACCGTCTTCCTGAACCGCAGCACCTACAAACGCAAGGTTGCCTTCGGCGCGCCGTATCCGGGCAAGATCATTCCGGTGCACCTGTCGGAAATCGGCGGGACGCTGATCTGCCAGAAGGATTCCTTCCTGGCGGCGGCCAAGGGCGTGAGTGTCGGCATCGCGTTTCAAAAGCGGCTCGGCGTCGGCCTGTTCGGCGGCGAGGGCTTCATCATGCAGAAGCTCGAAGGTGATGGCTGGGCGTTTGTGCATGCGGGAGGCACCCTGCTCGAACGCACACTGACCCCGGGCGAAGTGCTTCGTGTCGACACCGGGTGCATCGTCGCCCTGCAGCCGTCGGTGAACTACGACATTCAGTTCGTCGGCAAAGTGAAGACGGCGTTATTCGGTGGGGAAGGGCTCTTCTTCGCGACGCTGACCGGCCCAGGAAAGATATGGCTCCAGTCGTTGCCGCTCAGCCGCCTCGCCAACCGCATCGTCGCGGCGGTGCCTGGACTCGGCAAGGGGGGCAAGGAAGAGGGATCAGTACTCGGCGGCCTCGGGCGGTTGTTGGACGGGGACAACAGTTAAGGGCTGCTTCACCATGATGGTCATGAGGACCATGATGGTGACCGCTGACAGCTGAGGGGTTGGTCAGCCGCCTGCGGCGGCTGACGCGATCGGAGAGCGAGCGCAAACGAATGCTCCGGTCATTTCACTGGGGAGCATTCGTGTGCGCTCGCTCTCCGATCGCGAGGCCCGGCAACACCGGGCCGATCAACCCCGATCGTCTGACGCCAGACGATGGCTTTCTTTATGGAACCTCATGGAGCTTCATGGTGAGAAGCTCTCCCTGGATTGTGTACTCATCGATTGCGATCAGCAGATGACGATCGGCGATGGAAATCCCCATCGACATGCGGCGATCGAGTTTGGCGACAAGCGCGGTGATACACGCGCGCTCGAAGACGTAGATCTCGACTGCCTCCGCGTGGTGGATGCGTTCGCCCTCGATCTGCTTCAACCACTGGACGGGGTCCTTGTGCGTGTAGACCGCGACCCGACGGGCAGCCTTGCTGGCTTTGTGCAGACGAGCGGCGTCGGGCAGGCCGATCTCGATCCAGACACGGATGGTGCCCGTCAGATCTCTCACGGCCAGTGTGGGTTCGTCGGGATCGGAAATGCCGCTCGAGAATGCGAGTCCCTCTGTGTACTCGAGGCAATACGCCAGCAGACGCGCGACGAGGTACTCGTCGCTCTCTGACGGATGTTGCGCGACACGCAGTGCGAGTGTTTCGTAACACCCGCGGTCTGTGTCTGCGAGATCGATATCGAAGTTGTAGATGGTCGCGGTCAGGGCCACGGCCGAGTTATTTCTTTGGTCGCGCGAGGAGGGCCGCCGCCGACTCTTTGGTCAGCGCTGACTTCCCGGTGGGCATTCCGTTCTGCTGCAGAATGTACGCCGTCAGGTTGAGCGCCTCGGCTTCCGACACGACTGCCGACCCGTCGTTGGGCATGGTCAGGACGATGACCGTGACGAGTTCGTCGATGGCTTTGCCTTCCCACTTCTTCAGGAATGGCTCGTCGCCAAGCGGGAGGTCGGCGGCCTGCTTCTTGGCCGCCACCGTGAAGGCATGGCACTCGGCGCAAATCTTGTCGAACTGTGCCTTGGCACCGTCGGCTTGCGCCTTGGAATACATACCCTCAAGGGATGTTTTCTGTGGTCCACGGTCCGACAGGGTCCACGGTCCAGGGTTCACCGGGGTCCAGGGTCCAGGGGTAGCGCGGAGGGCCACCGCTGTCGACAAGACGACTGTGCTCGCCAGCAGTGCGAGAACTCTCATACGCATGGACGGCCTTACCTCCAGCTGAATCCGTGTTTGCTCAACGGCAATGAACGCACGCGTGTGCCCGTGGCCGCGAAGATCGCGTTCGTGATGGCCGGGAGCACCGGCGGCAACGGCGGTTCGCCCAGGCCGGTGGGATTGTTGTCCGAGATCAGGAAGTGTGCCTCGATGACGGGCGGGGCCTGGCGCATCCTCAGGACAGGATAGGCATCGAAGTTGGCCTGGCTCACCTTGCCGCCCTCGACCGTGAGTTCCAGCATGAGCTGACTCATGCCGTCGATCACGGAACTGTGGATCTGGCTTTCGGCGTTCATCGGGTTGATGATCTGCCGACCGACATCGCTGGCCACCCACACCTTGTTCACCTTGATGCGCTTCTGCGCGTCGACGGTGACTTCCGCGACTTCAGCGACGTAGCCGCTGTGGCTGAAGTGGAAGGCGACACCCATCCCGGTGCCGGCCGGCAGCGTCCGTTTGCCCCAGCCGGATTTCTCGGCGACCATCTTCAGCACGCCGGTCATGCGTTCAGCGTTGAACGGCGCGCCGCCGCCCTGCGCCGGCAGTGCAATCGGCGTGCGCGCCATCAAATCGAGGCGGAATTGCACCGGATCTTTTCCGGCGGCATGCGCGAGTTCGTCGAGAAACGACTGCATGACAAATGAAAGCGCGCAGGCGCCGGGCGCACGATGGGCGCCGGTGTTGACACCCGACGGCATCAGCGACTGATGAATCACGAAGTTCGGCACGAACCGCGCCGGAAACTCCGTCGGATTGAGCGTCGCTGACGGACCGGGACGCGGCGGGACGGTTTCACCCTGTGCGTTCGTTGTGGGCGCACCGGCCACACTCAGCGTGACAAAGTGCTGGCGCCACGCGACCAGCTGACCAGCCGCGTCCACGCCGCCCTTGAGGAAGTGATACCCGGAGGGCCGGAAGACTTCCTGCCGCATTTCGTCCTCGCGCGACCAGCGCAACTGCACCGGCACGCCGACCGTCTTGGCGATGACGGCGGTCTCGACCACGTAGTCGTTGTAGAGGCGGCGGCCGAAGCTGCCGCCCATACGGGGGAGATGGACGGTGATGTTCTCCGCCTTGATGCCGAGCGCCGTGGCCATCGTATTGACGACGCCGCCAGGCTGCTGCGTGCCGGCCCACATCTCAAGCGTGCCTTTGGTCGCGTCGAAGATCGCCGTGGCATTGGGTGGTTCCATCGGCGCGTGTGCGAGGAAGGGATATTCGTACGCGGCCTCGACGACTTTTGCCGCCGCCGTCAATGCGGCATCGGGATCGCCGTCCGTGCGCGACGTGCTGTGAGGCGCTTCCTTCGCCAGCGCAGCCGCGCGGGTGGAAAACGCCGCGCTGCTATCGGTCACCGTGATGCCGTCATCCCAGGTGACCTGCAGTTTCTTGCGCGCGTTCTCCGCGAGCCACCAACTGTCAGCCACCACGGCGACGCCGCTCATCGAGCCGCCGCCGTTGCTCTCGGGCACGATAAACGCGTGTTTGACGCCGGGCATCGCCTTGATGGCATCGAGGTTGGCGCTGACGGCCTTGCCGCCGATGACGGGGCAACGCTGATACACGGCGTACAACATGCCGGGCACCTTGATGTCGCTGCCAAACAGCGGCGCACCGGTCACGATCTTGAAGTTGTCCACACCCGGAATCGGCTTGCCGATGATGCGGTAGTCCTTCGCATCCTTCAGCTTGAGGTCCGCAAGGACCGGCGCCGGCATTGTGGCCGCCGCGCTGGCGAACTCGCCATAGCCGGCCGAACGGTTCGACCCCGCGTGCACGAGTCGTCCTGGAGTGGTGCTGATTTCTGCCGCCGGTACGCCCCACGCCTGTGCCGCCGCAGCGATGAGCATGTGCCGCGCAGCACCGCCCATCTGGCGCATGGGCATCCAGTTATTGGGCGTGGCCGTCGAGCCACCGGCCGATTGCACGCCGTACTTGGCGGGATTGAGGTCGCCCTGTTCGATGCGGACGTCCTTCCACTCGACGTCGAGTTCTTCGGCGATGAGCATCGGCAGCATCACTTTCACGCCCTGACCGATCTCGGGGTTCTTCGCGATGATTGTCGCGATGCCCTTGCCGTCAATCGACACAAACGCATTGGCACTCAGCGGCGGCGCCGGGGTGCCGCCGCGCCCCTGCGCGAGCACATCGAGCGGATCAAGATACGTCGCGAGCATGAAGCCGCCGCCGGCCAGCGCGGTGACCTTCAGGAAGCTGCGGCGGTCAACACGGGGGAGCGTGAGCGTGGGGCTCATTTGGACTCCTTAGACGTAAGTGGTGTGGGTGGGGCCAGCTCCTCAGCTCCGCTGCGCACGGCCTGATGAATGCCTTGGCGAATCCGGATGTACGTGCCACAGCGACACAGGTTGGTGTTCATTGCCGCGTCGATGTCGGCGTCGGTCGGTGTCGGCCGCGCGGCCAGCAAGGCTGCGGCCGCCATGATCTGTCCGGCCTGGCAATACCCGCACTCGGGCACGTCGAGGTCCTGCCACGCCTTCTGCAACGGATGTGTGCCGGTGGGGGAGAGCCCCTCAATCGTCACCACGGCCGCACCGGCGACATTACTCACCGGCGTCTGGCACGAGCGCACCGCACGTCCGCGCAGATGCACGGTGCACGCCCCGCACTGACCGGTGCCGCACCCGTATTTGGTGCCGTGCAGGTTCAGGACGTCGCGCAGTACCCACAGCAATGGCATCTCGGCCGGGACGTCGACGGTCGTCGACTTTCCGTTGACGGTAAAGGTGACAGGCATGCGCCTGATTATAGAGGTCCGGGGTCCAAGGTCCAAGGTCCATAATGGGGCATGCACCGCCATCGGGAGAGCGCAGGGCTGCTGATGTTCCGGCGTTGCGGCACGCGCGGGCCCGAGGTGCTGCTTGCCCATCCGGGCGGGCCGTTCTGGGCGGGACGGCACGAAGGGGCCTGGTCCATTCCCAAGGGCGGCCGCGATCGCCACGAAACCCCATTGGAAGCCGGTCTCCGGGAATTCCGGGAGGAAACCGGATTTGATCCCGCTGGCCCCTTTCACCCACTGGGACAGATCACCCAGCGGTCAGGCAAGAAGGTCCATGCGTGGGCCTTCGAGGGCGATTGCGACCCGGCCCTCTCGCGCAGCATCACCACACAGACCGAGTGGCCTCCGCGGTCCGGTCGTATGCTTGAAGTGCCGGAAGTGGATCGGGTGGCGTTTTTTCTGGTTGAAGATGCGCGCCTGGTGATCAACGCCGGTCAAGCACAACTGCTTGACCGGCTGATCGAACTGCTCGCGACGCTGAAGGCGTGACTACGTTTTCGGAATGGTCCAGAAGTAGATCATCCGGCCATCCACCTCCATCGTCTTTTCCGGTTCCCATTCGCCCATGTCGAAGCTGTTGGACACGATGCGCGTGCCCGGCTTCAACTCGCGCTTGAGCTTCGGGATGAGCTTCACGTTGAGTGACGGCAACAGGTACAACGTGACCACCGTGGCTTCGCTCAGGTTCGTGCCCTCGGAGAAAATGTCCGAGTTGCTGAATTTCACCTTGTCGGTGACCCCGGCGGCCACCGCGTTGTCATTGGATTCCTTGACCCGCTGGGGATCGATGTCGATGCCCACGCCACGCGCGCCAAACTGTTTGGCCGCGGTGATGACAATGCGGCCGTCGCCACAGCCGAGGTCGTACACGACGTCATTCTTGGTGACGTTGGCCATCTTGAGCATGGCATCAACGACTGTCTGAGGCGTCGGCACAAAAATCACATCCGGCGAACGGAGACCGCCTTGGGCCTGCGCCTGTGGCGTGATCTGCGTCAGGCCGACAACGAGCAAGGCCACAGCGAGCGTCGTGAATCGTCGCATCATAATTGGGTAGACTCCTGCTGCCATTATACGGTCTGCGCTGTTACGGGGCGCGTTCAACAATAATCAGCGTCGCATCGTCCTGTACAGCGCCGCCGGTCCAGGCGAGGACGGCAGCGGTCAACGTATCGGCAAGCATCTCCGCCGCACCGGCGGCTGTGGAGGCGGCAAGCGCCGCCAGTTGATCCTCGCCAAACTCGCTGTCGTCTGCGCGACGCGCCTCGGTCATGCCATCGGTGAAACAGACAAGACGGTCGCCGGGGCCGAACGGCGCCCGTCCAGTGGTGTACGTCCAGTCGGGCGAGACACCCAGCACCAATCCGGTGGTCTCAAGGTGATCAATGCGCCCGTCGGCGCGAATCATCATCGGCGGGTTGTGCCCGGCATTGGCGTACGACACAAAGCCCTCGGCCAGGTTCACGACGACGTAGCAGAAGGTCACGAACTTGCCCGATGCGATGTTGCGGCACAGCAGCCGGTTGACTGACCCGCAGACATCGTGCGGTTCTGCAGCGGGTGTGGCAAACGCGCGCACGGCAGCTTGCAGATTCGACATGAGGAGCGCGGCAGGCAGCCCCTTGCCGACGACGTCGGCGATCGAGACGGCGAGACGGGTGTCGCTGAAGCGGATGACGTCGTAACAGTCGCCGCCGATGCCGGACGCCGGCGTCCAGCGTGCGGCCACCTGACACCCCGCCACCGTGGGCATCGTCGCCGGCAGGAGCGCGCGTTGAATTTGACGTGCTTCCTCGTAGTCACGCGAGAAGCGGGCATCGCGGCGGCGCGCCGCCTGTCCCTCGGCGACCTCGCGTTGGACGACCTCCACGAGTGTGGTGTCGTCCCACGGCTTCTGCACGAAACTGCGTGCGCCGCGGCGCATCGCTTCGACCGCAGTGTCGATGCTGCCCCAGCCGGTCATGACGACCACCGGCAGCCCCATATCCCTGGCGCGCACGCGTTCAAGCAGCTCGAGTCCCTCGCGACCGGACGTGGTGTCGCGGGTGTAGTTGAGATCCATCAACAGCAGGTCGTACGGGCCCGCGCACACCCGGTCAATCACGTCACCCACCGAGCCCACCAAATCCGTCTCATACCCCGCGTCCGTCAGCAGCAGACGGAGGGCCTGGAGAATGTCCGGCTGATCGTCGGCGACGAGAATCCGAGAGGTCACGGCCATCTCCATTTCAATCCCCGTGCCACGAAAAACCTGGCACGGGTTTTCCTACTCATTGGGGTGAAACGCCGTTTGTCAGGGGCGGAGACGGGCCATAATCCCATTCGTGGGAATCGGTAATCGCTAATCGGGAATCAAGGGGATTTGCAATTGTGACCAACCACTCAGGTCGCGTGTTAGTTGCTGACGACCAGGCTGACGTCCTCAACGCCTTGAAGCTTTTGCTCGGCGGGGAGGGGTATGACGTCACGACGGCGACCTCGCCCAGGGAACTGGTGGCCGCCCTTGAAGGCGCCGACTACGACGTCGCCTTGATCGATCTCAACTACACGCGTGACACCACGTCCGGCCAGGAGGGGTTTGCGTTGCTCGACCGCATCAAGGCGATCGATCCCACCCTGCCTGTGCTGGTGATGAGCGGGTGGAGCAGTGTGGCGGGCGCGGTGGAAGCGATGCGACGGGGCGCCCGCGATTACATCGAGAAGCCGTGGGATGACGAGAAGTTGCTGGTGGCCGTGCAGACGCAGCTTGAGCTCCGCCGGGCCTTGCGTCGCAGCCGACGGCTGCAGGAAGAGAACGCGCGCCTCCACCGTCGCGACCTGCCAACGTTCATCGCCGAAGCGCCGTCCATGCAGCTGGTGCGCGAGACGATCGAACGTGTCGCGCCCTCGGATGCGAGCGTGCTCATCACGGGGGAACATGGCACGGGCAAGGAAGTTGTCGCCAGCCTGCTGCATCGACTCTCGCACCGCTCGTCAAAGACGCTGGTGACCATGAACGCCGGCGGGTTGTCGGAGGGTGTGGCCGAAAGTGAGCTGTTCGGACATGTGAAGGGCGCGTTTACCGATGCCCGCACTGATCGTATCGGCTGTTTTGAACTCGCCGATGAAGGCACGTTGTTCCTCGACGAGATTGCGAACATGCCGTCGCGATTGCAGCCGAAGTTGCTGCGTGTGTTGCAGACAGGGGAAGTGCAGAAGGTCGGTTCGTCGCGTGTGATCTTCGTCAACGTCCGTGTGATTTCGGCCACCAATGCCGATCTTCCGAGTGAAATATCGTCCGGGCGCTTCCGGGAGGACTTGTTGTACCGGTTGAACACGGTGGTCATCCACTTGCCACCGTTGCGGGAACGCCGGGAGGATATTCTCCCGCTGGCGGAACACTACCTGGCCAGATACGCGGATCGGTACAAACGTACGTTTGAAGGATTTGATCGTGCTGCGCGACAGGCGCTCGACAGTCACTTGTGGCCTGGCAACGTCAGAGAACTCGGGCATGCCATCGAGCGCGCTGTACTGATGGCGCAGACCGTGCACATCACGACACAGGATCTTGGCCTGCAGCCGGGGCCCCCAGCCACAACCGCCGTGGCAGACGACATGACGCTGGAGCAGTCGGAGAAACTTTTCATTCAGAAGGTGCTCGCCCGGCACGGCGGCGATGTGCGGAAGGCCGCCGAGCAGCTGGGCGTCAGTCGCAGCGCCCTCTATCGCCGACTCCAGTACTTCGGACTGTAATGCCGCCGACGTTTGAGTCCTCCGTCCGTCGAAGCGCGCCGACCGCGCGCAACCTCGAATTGGCGCTGACCCTGCTGGTGCTGGGCGGTGCGGCGCCCGCGGTGATCGTCGCGCTGTATTTTCTCTGGCAGGGGGAACTGACGCCGGAGGTGGCCTGGACACTGACGGCGATCATTCTCGTCGCCTGGCTTGCAGCCGCCTCTGCCGCCCGTCAGATGGTGGTGCGGTCGCTCAATCTGATTGCGAACCTGCTCGGGGCGTTGCGTGAGGGCGACTATTCAATCCGGGGGCTGAGCGCACGCAGCGGCAGTTCGATGGCGATGGTGATGCGCGAGGTCAACGACCTGGGGTCCACGCTGCAGCGCCAGCGCACCGAGGCCGTCGAATCGACCGTGCTCCTCACGCATGTCATGGAGGAAATTGGCGTCGCGGTGTTTGCGTTTGACCCCACCCACCAGCTGCTGCTGGTCAACAAGGCCGGCGAGCGGTTATTCGGGCAGCCGTCGGCGGAGCTACTCGGGTCGGCGGCGTCGGCGTTGGGCGTGGACGAATATCTGTCCGGTGATCCGCGCCGGCTTGTCGATCGATCGTTCCGGGGCAAACCAGGCCGCTATGAAGTGCGCCGGGCGATGTTCTATCGGGACGGCCGGCCGCATCATCTGATCGTGATGGCCGACCTCAGCCAGGCGCTGCGGGAAGAAGAGCAGGCCGCATGGCAGCGAATCGTGCGGGTGTTGTCACACGAGATCAACAACTCGCTGACCCCGATCAAGTCGATCGCGCACTCGTTACGCCGGATTATCGATCGCGTCGATCCCTTCCCGAGGCAGGACGAGGTGTCGCAGGGCATGTCGTTGATCGAGGATCGATCGGGCGCGCTGGGACGGTTCCTCAAGTCGTATGCGCAGCTCGCGCGGCTGCCGAAGCCCCAACCACGACCGCTGAGGGTGACCGAGTTGATGTCGCGGATTGTGGAGTTGGAAAAACGTCTGCCGGTGGCCGTCTCTCACGCGGCTGAGTTGCCGCTGGTCGCCGATTCCGACCAGCTCGAACAGGCGCTCATCAACATCGTGCGCAATGCCGTGGATGCATCGCTCGAAACCAACGGCAGCGTCTCAGTCGGCTGGCGCGCCGATGGCCCTGACTGGGTGGAAATCACCGTGGATGATGAGGGCAAAGGCCTGCCCGATACCTCCAACCTGTTCGTGCCGTTCTTCACCACCAAACCGAATGGGTCGGGCATCGGTCTGGCGCTGAGTCGTCAGATTGCCGAGGCGCATGGCGGCACGATTACCCTCGTGAACCGCACGGGAGGCCCCGGGTGCCGCGCCGCGATTCGCCTCCCCGTGACGCCACGATAATCGCCCACGCCATCCACCTTCGCTCCTCCGGAGCTCCGGCGGACTTCGCCCACGCCATCTACGACGTAAACCGAACGCGGTCGCCTTCGTTGATCTCGGTCAGCGCCGAGGTGATGACGTTGTCGCCCAACTGCAGCCCGTCGAGCACCTGCGTGAGCTCCTGAGTCGTGACGCCGACGCGGATGTCCTTGCGCATGACACGGCCGTCCGCGCCGGCCACAAGCACGTAGGTGGCGCCGGATGTGCGCAGAATGGCTCGCGTGGGGACAACCATCGCCTCCGGGAGCTCGCTGATGAGGATTTCGCCGACCACTGGCGAGCCAATCGCCAGCGGTGTGGGCACGGCAGCGGCGCCCGCGGCTGGAGCCACGGTCGGCCGCGCCGGCTGAGGAGGAAGCGCCACCACGACTTTGGTGGTGTTGGAATCGGTCGCTGGTGTCATCAAGACGGACGTCACGCTGGTCGTGAACGACGGTGCGCCTAGCGGCGAGATGAGCACCTGCTGGCCGGCGAGAATGTTTCCAGCGTCGGTGTTCTGCACCTCCAGCGTTGCCTGAATGCGGGTCGGATCAACGATGCGGAGCACGGGGTCATTGCCGCCGCTCATGACCATGTCACCGCGATAATGCCACCGCTTCAACACCATGCCGGGAAAGCGCGCGCGCACGACGTCGCGTGTCTCCGCCGCGCGCAACCCGCCCAGAGCCGACTGCACTGCCGCGAGGGTTGTCTCGGCGGTGGCGAGCTCGCTTTTGGCGGCATCCACATCGACGCGCGCGGTGAGCCCGCGCTGAAACAGCGACGTCAGTTCGTTGAGGCGCGCCTTGGCATTGTCGAGTGTGGTCGTCCACATCGTCGTCTCAAACTCCGCAGACTGGATCGCCGCCGTGCGACTGGGCACTTCGAATCGAACCACCACGGCTCCTGCCTCCACGACCGCGCCCTCGTCAAACGGCAGGTCGGCCACCACCGCGGTTTCAGACGCGTGGATGATCCAGTCGGCATCTGGATGCGGAGTGATCTGGCCATTGGCACTGACCGCGTGCCTCAGCAGATTCAGGCGCGCGGGTACCACCGTGACCTGCATCGCACCGGTCACCGATGCATCCGGCGCCGGATCGTCACGGCCGCAGCCCGCGCTCGCGCCAACTCCCACCATGAGCAGAAGCCCAGCTGCTGCTGCCGTCGGGATGCCCAACGGGATCAGGGAAAGGACGACGGTGACGCCCGCGCCAATGGTCGAGTACCACGGCCAGGCCACCGGCGTGAACCAGTACGTGCTGAACACGATGACCCACGCGATGAGCATCGCGCCGGCCACCTGCATCGGAGGCACTCGACGACGGAGCGCGGCGAGCAGGAATGCGCCAAGCACCGGGCCGGCACCCAGTCCCAGCACGGAAAGTCCGGCGTCGAGCACGGACTGATTGAGTTGCGTCGCCATCAGGGCAATGCCAATCTGCACAATGCCCCACGCGATCGTGGCGCGGTGCGCGACCCACAGCATGTCGGCGTCGGAGGCCTTCGGCTTCCAGTATTTGAGATAGAAGTCGTTGACCGTGGTGGCCGCCAGCGAGTTGATGGACGGCGAGAGCGCCGCCGCCACAATGGCCGCCACCACAAAACCCGCGAGTCCTGCCGGCACGTGGTCACGGACAAACGTGGGAATCAACATGTCCGCGCGGCCCAGTACAGGCGCGGGAACCTGCTGGTAAAAAGCGGCGAGTGCGATTCCAATAAACAGGAACAACCCGAATTGCAGAAACACGAGCACGCCGCTCAGCGAGAGCCCGAGTTGGGCCTCTGATTTCGAACGCGCGGTCAGCAGGCGCTGCACGAGAAATTGATCCGTGCCGTGTGTGGCCAGCGTCAACGTGACACCACCAATCAGCCCGGCCCAGAACGTGTACGCCCTGAAAAAATCCAGGTCGAAGTTGAACATCGTGAGCCGGCCCGTCGCCTCGCCGAAGGCCATCACCTCGCGTGCACCGCCTGGGACCCCTGCCAGCGCAAACCACAAGACGATGAGCGCGCCTGCCAGGTAGACAAACATCTGGATGACGTCGGTCCAGATGACGGCCGAGGCGCCGCCGTAGAACGTGTACACGATCATGGCCGCGCCGAGCACGATGATGGCTGCCCAGACGGGCACACCGACGAGTGTGGCGACCACGGCCGATGTCGCGAACAGGCGGATGCCGTCTGCGGAGCTTCGCGTGATGAGAAACATCGCGGAACCCAGGTTCCGAACCGGCGCGCCGAACCGTTCGTGCAGGACTTCGTAGGACGTGAGAAGTTCACGCGCGAAGTACTTCGGAATGAAGAGCACGCTGATGATGAACCGGCCGAGGATGTAGCCCAGCGCCAGCTGCAGGAAGGTCAGATTGCCATTGGCCGCGTACGTCTGCGCGGGGATGCCGATGAAGGTGAGCGTACTTGTCTCAGTCGCCACGACCGTGAAACAGACGGCCCACCAGGGCACGCTCCGGCTGATCAGGAAATATTCGGACGCCGTGGTTTGGCGCCTCGCAAAACTGGAACCCAGCCACACCAGGAGGCAGAGGTACAAACCAATGATGAAGTAGTCGAGACCCACCATGCTGGGCTGCAACTATATCGTGTGGTTCGACAGGAGGTGTCGGACTTTGATGAGCAGGTCGATGCTGGTGAAGGGCTTCTGGAGGAATTGTGTATGGGGGGGCAGACCCGCATCCGAGAAGGCGGAATCGGCGTAGCCCGAGATGAACAGGGCACGCAGCCCATGGCGGGTCTCCCTCAGGCGCGTGACCAGTTCTG
>JBKJTD010000365.1:0-19414 GCA_046590915.1 Vicinamibacterales bacterium | reverse complement strand
GGCGTACCTGGTCAACGAGATCCAGGAGGTCTATCGTCTGCAGGGCGTCGGCATCAACGACAAACACATCGAAGTCATCGTGCGGCAGATGATGCGATGGGTGAAGGTCGAGGATGTTGGCGACACCGAATTCCTCATCGACGAGCAGGTGGACAAGTTCCGGTTCAATACAGAGAACGAGCGCGTGTTGACCAGCGGTGGGCAGCCGGCCAAAGGCCGTCCGCTCCTCCTGGGTATCACGAAGGCGTCGCTCTCGACCGACTCGTTCATTTCGGCGGCGTCGTTCCAGGAGACCACGCGAGTTCTTACCGAGGCGTCGATCTCGGGCAAGATGGACTACCTGCGCGGCCTCAAGGAAAACGTCACGATGGGTCGCCTGATCCCGGCCGGGACCGGCTTCGATGTCTACCGCAACGTGCGGATCGAAGCGGACGAACCACCGCCGCCACCGCCACCGACGGCGGAGGAACTGGAAATGCAGCGGGAGATGGACGATCTCACCGATGCGGACTACATGTTCCGGGACGACATCGACTAGGGCTCGCGCGGCCTGAACGTGAAGGCCGCGACCATCAGGCTGAAGGGCATAGGCCAGAGGCCAAAGGTACGGAAGAGACACACGGGCGCGGAGGGGACACCTTCCGCGCCCGTTTTGTCGTTTGTGTTCCGTTGGTAAGATGCGCCCATGACTCCAGTCGTACGTGCGGTCGTTGTCTTCGGTGTTCTGATGAGCAGTGCTGTCCTGGCGGCGAGTGTGCCGCAGGAGACATTTGCGCGCGTGCTGCAGGACGTGCAGGCCTATCGTTCCCGTGGATTCACACTGCCCCTGCCAGAGGACACACCTGCGCGGTATGCGCGACGGATGGAGGACGTCTCGGCGGAGCGATACGAGCGTGAGTCAGCCGCGCTGTCTGGTTTTGCCGCGAGGCTTGCCGCGCTCGACCGCACCTCACTTGCGCCGGAAGTGCAGACTGATGCGGAGATCCTGAGCCGACAGTTACGCGACCGCATCAACGAGCTCCGATTTCGCGCCTTTGAGATGCCCATCGGCAGCCGCGAAGGCTTCCACTTCAGCCTGCCTGCGCTGCCTGACCGTTTCCAGTTCACGTCGGTTGCGGCGTATGACAATTACATCGCGTCACTGCAGTCCTTCCGTGCGCACACGGCCCAGCGCATCGACACATTGCGCGCAGGACTCAAGGCCGGTCGCGCGTTGCCGCGGCAGGTGCTCGACGACTACGATGACCCCGTCGCAGCGCAGATACACGCCGACGTCACCACGAGTCCGCTCTACCAACCGTTCACCCAGGTGCCGGACAGGTTCTCGGCCGCGGACAAGGAACGTATTCGTCGCGACGGCGCGGCGGCACTGCAGGAATCGGTGATGCCGGCGTTGCAGGAATTCCTCGGGTTTCTTCGCGGTGAATACATCCCTGGCGCCCCAATACAGATGGGCCTGTCGGCGATGCCGGATGGTGACGCGTTGTATCGCCACCGCATCCGCATGCACACGACGCTCGAACTGTCGCCGCGTGAGGTCCACGACACGGGCCTTCGCGAGGTCGGCCGCTTGCGCGCGGAGATGGAGCAGGTGAAGACGCGCGCGGGTTTCACCGGAACGCTCGCCGAGTTCATGCGGTTTCTCCAGACGGATCCGAAGTTCCGGGTCTCCACGGAAGAGGCGTACTTGCAGGCCGTCGCGATGGCCGCGAAACGGATGGACGGCGAACTGCCCACGCTGTTTTCGACCTTGCCCAAGACCCCATTCGGTGTGCGGGCCATGCCCGCGCATATCGCCATCCGTCAGTCCGCCGGGTACTACGACGCAGGCGAGGCCAACGGGAGCCGAGCGGGGTGGGTCAACATCAACACATCGGATCTCCCAGCTCGACCGCTGTATGTGGTCGACGCCCTCACGTTCCACGAGGGTGCGCCGGGGCATCATCTGCAGATCATGCGGACGCAGGAGAGCACGACGCTGAGCGGCTTCCGCAAGGGGCTGGCGATTACGGTCTTCACCGAAGGCTGGGGACTATATGCGGAACGACTCGGCCGTGATGTCGGGTTCTACGCCGATCCGTACAGCGATTTCGGACGCCTGACGTACGAGATCTGGCGCGCCGTCCGGCTTGTCGTCGATAGCGGCGTACACGCTTTTGGGTGGACGCGGGATCAGGCCATTGCGTACATGGCGGACAACACGGGCTTCCAGCGCGGTCCCGCCACGGCCGAAACCGACCGCCACATCACAGAGGCCGGACAGGGGCTGGCCTACACGTTTGGCTTGCTGAAGATTCTCGACCTTCGCGCCAAGGCCGAAGCGACGCTGGGGGACCGCTTTGACATCCGCGCGTTCCACGAGGCCATTCTGGCCAACGGGCCCGTACCGCTCGACATTCTGGAACGCGAAGTGAACGCCTGGATCACGGCCACGTTGCGGGGTGATGCGATCAGCGGCCCGCGGCGAGTGTCGAGGTGATCGAACTCATCAGGTTGTAATTGCCGCCGGACGTTGAGTAGCCGTAATACATGCGGTAGCGCCCGTCGGGCAGTTGGATCACGTCGGGGTCGACGAGGTCGTCTCCTGAGGCGAGTGGCGCCACGCGAATGCCGGGATCCAACGTAAACATCCGTCCATCGGTTGACGTCGCCGAGCGGATGCGTTTGTTGTTGAGCCCCGACTGGCCGTCGGGCCCGGTCGCAAAGTACATGCGATACCCGCCGCTCGAGAGGCGGACCAGGTCGGCATCGACGACCCAGTTCGCCGCGCTGAGACCGCTGATGGTGATCCGTCCCTCGCGCGTCCACGTGACGCCATCGTCAGTCGAAGTCGCAGAGTCGGTGAGCGCACCGCCCGCGACGAAATACATCCGAATCGTCCCGCCGCCGAGGGAAATGATGTCGGGCACGCTGAGGAAGTTGTTGTCGCTGCCGCCAGGCTGCATCACAGGCGTCGAAGGCGACACGGTGAAGTTGACGCCATTGGTCGACGTCGCGCGGTAGAACCGGCCCACGTTGTTGATGACCTGCTCGTAGATGAGTCCGATGCCGTTGCCGCTCGTGCTGAACACCGCCGGGTTGCGGTTGAACGCTCCCTGACCGGATGGAACCACCACAGCAATGCCGCCCCAGGTCAGTCCGTCAATCGACGTGGCCGTCGTGATGCCGGCGAAGTAGGTGCGATAGGTCCCGTCCGGCATGCGAATCGTCGAGTTTGACGTCGTGCTGGGCAGACGAGTGCCGGCCTCGGCGGTCCACGTCTCGTCGAACGTCGGCGTCGGGGTTGGGGTCGGGCTGCCCGTGGACGGGGCAGTCGGCGTGTTTTTGCCGCATGCGGCCAGTTGAAGCATCGAGAAGAGGATGGCGCTGGTTTTGATCACGCTCCGTTTAGACCGGACGATTGCGCACCAGGTTTAACTGACCGATCCCCACGTGCTACTCTTCCAACCGGGAATAGTGCCTACGAACGACCACATGCCGGAAGACATCTCCTACCGACAGATGTTTGAAGAAAACTCGCAGCCGATGTGGACGTACGACCGCGCCACGCTGGCGTTTCTTGCGGTCAATACCGCGGCGGTGCACCTGTACGGCTACACCCGCGACGAGTTCCTCGCGATGACCATCGCCGACATCCGGCCCCAGGAGGATGTGGCTGCGCTGCGCAAGGCAGTAGCGGCCGTCGATCGCGGCTACACCAGTCCGCACAGCTGGCGTCATACAAAGAAAAACGGCACGGTGATTCAGGTCGAGATTACGTCGCACACCATCGACTTCAACGGCCGATCGGCCGAGATGGTCATGGCGCGCGATCTCACCGCCTGGATGAACGCCGAAGCACGCGTCCTGCACTTGAACCGGGTCTACGCCGTGCTGAGCGCCATCAACCAGGCGATCGTCCGGGAGCTGGACACGAGCGCCCTGCTGGTGGATGCCTGCCGGATTGCCGTCGGCAAGGGCGGCTTTCTCATGGCCTGGATCGGGGTCGCCCCACCGGGAGGCGGCACGCTGACGATCGCCGCACACGCCGGAGCCGACGCCGACACAGTCGACGTCCTGCGGGCGCTCATCGCCGCCACACCGGCCGTCTGCACCTTCACCCGCGAGGCCTTGGCCACCGGGGAGCGCCGCGTGTGCAACCATATCGCCGATGACCCGGCGGCTGCCGACTGGCGTACCGCCGCGCTCACCCGCGGCTACCAGTCGATGGCCGCACTCCCGTTGCGTACGGGCGACGACGTCTTCGGCGTCTTCAACTTGTATTCGGCGGAACCAGGTTTTTTCACGCACGATGAAGTGACGCTGTTGGACGAACTTGCTCAGGACATCAGCTTCGCACTCGAAGTCGCCCGCCGCGAGGAGGCGCGCCGCGCCGCCGACGCGCGCAGCGCCCGGCAACGTGCCGCCCTGATTACCCTCACGGCGCAACACGGCGCGGCCGACAACGGCATGGTGCAGGAACTCCGTCAGATTCTCGAAGTGGCGGCCGAGACACTCGGGGTGGACCGCGTCAGCATCTGGCGCTACCGGGGCAACCGGGAATCCATCGAATGTCTGGACCTGTTTGATGCCGTCGACGGCCAGCACTCCAGCGGTGCCATCCTTGATGCGCGCACATACCCCGCCTACTTCGCGGCGTTGAGCCGCGATCAAGTCATCGCGGCAAACGACGCTGTCAGCGATCCCCGCACCAACCGCTTCGCAGACGAGTACCTCCGTCCGCTCGGCATCGGCGCCATGCTCGACGTGCCCACCACGGTCGGCGGACTGCCGGACGGGGTCCTTTGCCATGAGCACATGGGTGGGCCGCGTCGGTGGACCGAGGACGAGAAGACCTTCGCTGTCGCTGTCAGCAATCTGGTGTCGCTCACCCTGGAGCGCCAGGTGCGTCGTCACGCCGAAGACCGGTTTCGTGAAATCGCCGAAACCATCCAGGATGTGTTCTGGATCACCGACGCCGACAAGAGCCGCGTGACCTATGTGAGTCCGGCCTTTGAGCAGATCTGGGGCCGTACCTGTGAAAGCTTGTACGCCTCGACGATGGCGTGGGCGGATTCCATCCATCCAGACGATCACGCAAGGATCGTGCAGGCCGCGTCAACCGAACAGACCAAGGGCGGCTACGACGAGCAATACCGCATCGTTCGGCCCGATGGCACCATCCGCTGGATTCGCGACCTGGCCTTTCCTGTGCGCGACCTGGCGGGACGGGTCCTGCGCGTGGTCGGCGTAGCCCGTGACATCACCGAGCGCCTCGATCTCGAAAAACAGTTCCGCCAGTCCCAGAAAATGGAGGCCATCGGCCGGCTCGCCGGCGGTGTGGCACATGACTTCAACAACATCCTGACGGCCATCCAGTTCAACGCATCACTGCTGCAGTCCACCGAAGAGTTGCCTGTCGAGGCGGCCGAGTGTGCACGTGATATCGAGCATGCGGTGCAACGCGCGGCCGGACTGACGCGACAGCTGCTGACGTTCAGCCGCAAACAGGTCATGCAGATGCGCACTCTGGACCTGAACATTGTCGTCACCGAGTTGAGCACGATGCTTCGGCGCATCATCGGCGAAGACATCGTCGTTGATGTGCAGTGCGCTACTCACGCACTCCCGGTTCACGCCGACCCCGGCATGATGGAACAGGTGTTGATGAATCTGGCCGTCAATGCCCGTGACGCGATGCCTTCGGGCGGCACCGTCTTTATCGAAACAGCGGACGTTGTGGTGGGGGAGGTTCGGCATGCGCGACTGTCGGTACGCGACACGGGCACCGGCATGCCGCCCGACGTGCAGGCCCGTGTCTTCGAGCCCTTCTTCACAACCAAGAGCGCTGGGCGCGGCACCGGTCTCGGCCTGGCGATTGTGCACGGCATCGTCGCGCAGCATCAGGGGTCGATCGAGATCGACAGCGTGGTTGGGCGTGGCACCGCAGTTGCGGTGGTCCTGCCCTGCGTGTCGGCGGCAGTGCTCGACGACGTGCGTCCACTCGTGCAAGAGCCCTCACGCCCGCCGGGCACGCAGGGGCAGCTGATTCTTGTCGTCGAAGATGAAGCGGCCGTGCGGCAGCTGATCAGCACGATTCTGATGAGGGCCGGCTATCGTGTGCTTGTCGCCGAACATGGTGTCGCCGCCCTTGGACTGTGGGCCGCGCACAAGGAGACGATCGCGCTCGTGCTGACCGATATCGTGATGCCGGAAGGCATGACCGGCGTGGAGCTGGCCCAGGCAATCCGGCGCGACTCGCCTTCGTGCCCGATTGTCTTTATCAGTGGCTACGCGCCCGAAGCCGCCCAGCGGCAAGTGGACCTGACCGAGGGTGTGAACTTCATTGCGAAGCCTCTGACTGCGGCCCGTTTGCTGAGTGTCATTGCTCAGGTATTCGGAGTATCCGGTCAACGGCAGGAGACTGCGTAGAGAGGCGATCGGCGCCCGACGTGACCAGCACGATCTCTGCGCCTGGCATCACCGTGAGCGCCACGAAATACATCACCAGCGCCACAAACACCACGTAGCCGGTGCCAGGCGCCCAGATCACGTGATCGAGTGACCCGAGGGTGATTCCCTCAAGCAGGCCGGTCAGCAGACGCCCGCCCAGGCTTTTGCCGGGAGCGTAGATGGCATCGAGCACGATGAACTTTACCGTAAACGCCGTGAAGAACGCGACAAACAGCGCGCGGAGCGCACGCGTTCGACCAGGCTGTGCGGCCAGAGTGTTCATGAACAACGCGAACAAAAAAATCACGCCAAGCACCAGCGGCAGGCCCGCCTCGGGCGTGACCGCAGACACGACTTGTGCGGACGCGGCGGCCAGTGCGGCCAGCACCATCGCGCCATTGAGATTCTCGAGTGCCGTGCGATGGTCACTCATCAAGGATGCCGGGTGAACGATGCCGGACTGTACGAGCACCATCAACAGCAACAACATCGCGACAAGGGAGGCTAACGGCGGCACCAGGAACTGCATGTGGCCCGATTCGGTCAGGCGCACACCTGCCAGCAGCGCCGACGACAACAGCAGCCACGGCACCAGCAGGCTCTCGCGAAACGCCTGGCCCTTCACTTGCGCTTCCTCGTGACGCGCAGTGGGTTGAAGTCCGCCGCGTCTCTCCTGAGACCTTCATCAAATTCTGCGCGCAACTCATCGGAGGTCTGAATCCCCAGCGTCGGATCAGACACCCCGACCCGTCCGCTGGATTCGACACTGACCGCGCGGTCGAGGGCCTCGAGGCCTTTGGTAAACAACGCATTGTCGTTCCACAGGCGTCCCCAGCCCTGCCGGTAATAGCTGTACGCCACGTAGTACTGCACGCGCGAGTCCCGCTTGGCCGGATCGGATCGGTCAAACGCCGTGCGCGCGGCGTCGAATTTGTCGGCGCGAAAGAGATTCAGGCCCTCCTGAAAACTCTGCTCGTCCGCGCGATACACGTTCAAGCCCGCAGCCACGCCTCCGGTCATCTCCGCCATCGTCGCCGGGCCAGTCGCATAGAGCCAGACGATGAAACCGGCGTAGAGCAGGGAACCGCTCAGGCCGACCGTGCGCAGGAGGGACGTGGACACGTCCCGATCATAACGGTTCCGGCCGTGAGAGCATGGAAATGTGCCTCTGACCCAGTTTGAACCGGCGGTCCGGCAATGGTTTACCTCCGTCTTCGACAGGCCGACGGCTGCACAGACCAGCGGGTGGCCTGCGATTGGCGCGGGCCATTCGACGCTCATTCTCGCGCCCACCGGATCGGGCAAAACGCTCGCGGCCTTTCTCTGGTGCTTGAACCGAATAATGTTCCAGCCCGTGCCGCCGGTGCGCGAGCGGTGCCGCGTGCTGTACGTCTCACCCCTCAAGGCACTGGCGGTTGACGTTGAGCGCAACCTGCGCGCGCCACTGGTTGGCATCAGCCAGGCTGCTGAAGTGCTGGGAACACCGGTCACCGTGCCGATCATCGGCATTCGCACGGGTGACACGCCGGCCTCTGAGCGCGCGCGGTTTCAACGTCACCCCTCAGACATTCTGATCACCACGCCCGAGTCGCTGTACCTGCTCCTGACGTCCAACGCGCGAGAGGTGCTGGCGTCAATCGAAACCGTGATCATCGACGAAATCCACTCGCTCGTTCCGACCAAGCGGGGGGCGCACCTCGCGCTGTCACTGGAGCGACTGGAGGCGCTGCGTGCGACGCCCCTGCAGCGCATCGGCCTGTCAGCGACACAGCGTCCGCTTGATGAAGTCGCGCGATTCCTCGGTGGAGTGGACCGCCTCCGATCGCCTGGACGCACCCGCAAGGTCACTGCGAAGACCACGAAGAAGGCCGTCGCCGGCACTGACGAGGCGGGGAAGCGTATTCACGAAGAGTTTGCGGGCACCGCCACCGGCCCGACCAGATTCCGGCCCGTCACCATTGTTGACGCGGGCGTGCGCCGTCCAATCAAACTACAAGTCGAAGTACCGGTCGAGGATCTGTCGCGTATTGGCGACATCATTCAAGTCGCGAGTGGTCCCGCGTCGGCGACTCATCGCACCTCGATCTGGACGGCGATTCACCCCCGCCTCGTCGAACTGATCCGCACGCATCGATCCACGCTCATCTTCGTCAACAGCCGCCGGTTGGCTGAGCGGCTCGCAGCCGCGATTAATGAGCTCGCCGGCGAGACACTCGCGCGCTCCCACCACGGCTCACTGGCGCGCGAACAACGCACCGAGATCGAGGACCGCCTTAAAGCGGGACTGCTTCCGGCTCTCATTGCGACCTCGTCACTTGAGCTCGGGATCGACATGGGAGCCATCGATCTGGTCGTCCAAATCGAAGCGCCATCATCGGTAGCAAGCGGCCTGCAGCGGATCGGCCGTGCCGGTCACCGCATCGACGCCGTCAGTGAAGGCGTCATCATCCCGAAGTTCAGAGGCGATCTACTGGCGTGTGCGGCCGTCGCCAAACTGATGCACGAAGGACGCGTCGAGGCATCCCGGTATCCGCGCAATCCTCTCGATGTACTGGCGCAGCAGATCGTGGCAACGATCTCGGTTGAGGACATGCACGAGGCGGCGCTGTTCGATCTCATGCGGCGGGCCGCGCCGTTCGAGTCACTCAGCCGGTCGGCCTTCGACGGCGTACTCGACATGTTGTCAGGGAGGTATCCGTCCGATGAGTTCGCAGAGCTGCGGCCGCGCGTGACCTGGAACCGGTCGTCGGGCATGCTCAGCACCCGCAGCGGTGCCAAACGCCTGGCCATCGCGAATGCAGGCACGATTCCCGACCGCGGGCTCTACGGCGTCTTTCTTGCCGGTGGCGCCTCGCCCAGCATCCGCGTGGGCGAACTTGATGAAGAGATGGTTTTCGAGACCAAACCCGGCGAGGTGTTTGTGCTCGGCGCTTCCAGTTGGCGCGTCGAGGAGATTACCCACGATCGAGTGCTCGTGACGCCGGCGCCTGGGCAACCTGGCAAGATGCCGTTCTGGAAAGGCGACCGCGCCGGCCGTCCGCTTGAACTGGGTCTCGCCATTGGCGCACTGACCCGCGACATTGCGAACTGGCCCGACGCCACGGCCGTTTCTCGCCTGACTCGCGAACACGACCTGACGCCCAACGCGGCGGAAAACCTCGTCCGCTACGTCAGGGATCAAGCCGCGGGCGGTGTCGTTCCCGACGCCGACACCATCGTCATTGAGCGCGTCCGCGACGAACTCGGGGACTGGCGCGTCTGCCTGCTCTCTCCGCGAGGCGGCCGGATCCATGCCCCGTGGTGCATGGCGGTCGCTGCAAAAATCCGTCGCGAGCTCGGTGTCGACGTCGAGACGTTGTGGTCAGACGATGGATTTGTCGTGCGCTTGCCGGACGTCGACACCCCGCCGCCGGCCGAATTGCTCGTGCCCGATCCAGAGGAAGTGGAGGCGCTTGTGCTTCGGCAACTTGGAAGCACCGCACTGTTTGCTGCGCGGTTCAGGGAGAACGCGGGTCGTTCACTGCTCCTGCCCAAACGCCGTGCAGGCATGCGCGCACCACTCTGGCAACAGCGGAAGAAAGCAGGAGACTTGCTCGCGGTCGCGGCGCGATTCGGGTCGTTCCCGGTGCTGCTGGAAACGTATCGGGAGTGCCTGCGCGACATCTTCGACATGCCCGCCCTGGTGGACACGCTGCTGCAGCTGCGCAAGCGGACCATTCGACTGGCGGTGGTCGATCCCCATACGCCGTCACCGTTTGCCGCGTCGTTGATGTTTGGGTACGTCGCCAACTTCCTGTATGACGGCGACGCGCCGCTGGCCGAGCGACGGGCTCAGGCTCTGTCGGTCGATCAGGCTCAACTACGCGACCTTATCGGCGACGCCGAACTGCGTGACCTGCTCGACACCAGCGAGATGGCCGCGGTCGAAGTGCAGCTTCAGCATCTCGATCCATCGAGGCGTGCCAGGTCGATCGACGCTGTGCATGACCTGCTGCTTGAGATTGGTGATCTGTCGCTTGAGGAGCTGGCAGCACGCACTGAACCGGGGCTGCCGGCCGTGGCGATTCCTGCGCTAATCGACAGCCGGCGAATCGTTGCGCTGCCGATTGCAGGCGAGACCAGATTTGTCGCCATCGAGGATGCCGCCCGTTATCGCGATGCGCTCGGAACTCCGTTGCCGGTGGGCATCCCAGAGGCGCTGCAAATGCCGGTGGCGGATCCGGCCGGCGACCTTGTCTCAAGGTACGCACGCACACACGCTCCATTTACGCCGGCGGATCCCGCGCGCCGCTTCGCCATGTCGGACGCGGCTGTCCGGGCGGCGCTGACAGGACTCGTCGAGCGCGGCCGGGTGCTCGAGGGCGAATTCCGACCAGGCGGGACCGGCCGCGAGTTCGTTGATGCGAACGTGCTCCGCCAATTGCGCCGCCGCTCCCTGGCGCGGCTGCGAAAGGAAGTGGAAGCCGTGGATCCCGCAGCCCTGGGTCGTTTTGTGATGACCTGGCATGCCATCGGGTCGCGGCGGCGCGGTCCAGACGCCGTGCTCGATGTCATCGAGCAGTTGCAGGGATCGGCGCTGCCCGCGTCCACCCTCGAACGCGACATCCTCTCCGCACGCCTGGCTGACTACGAACCCGAGTGGCTCGATTCATTGGCGGCCGCGGGCGAAATTCAATGGGTGGGCGTCGAACCGCTGGGGCATCGTGACGGTCGCGTGGCGGTGTTTCTCACCGATCAGGTTCCCACGCTGCTTCAGGAGAGGGAGGTCGGGCCACACGCACCGCGCGAACTGGCGATTCTCGATCGGCTCGCCTCGCACGGTGCCACGTTCTTCGACGCCATCCATGCCGCTGCCGGCGGCGGCTACGCCGGTGACACCGTTGAGGCGTTGTGGTCGCTGGTCTGGGCGGGACTGGTCTCGAACGACTCGTTTGCGGCCCTGCGCGCGTTTACGGCACGACCGCAAAAGGGAGAGCGCAAGCCCGCACCCCACTCGGCCTTCCGGTCACGTCGTCTCATCCCGCGCACCGCCGAAGGCCGATGGACGCTGGTACCGCGCTCGCCGTTGTCGGCCACCGAACGAATGACCGGCGTGGTGCGGCAGCTGCTCGCCCGACATGGCGTGCTGACACGCGAAGCCCTGGCGAGCGAAGGCCTCAAGGGTGGCTTCACCGGGATTTATCCCGCGCTCAAGGCCATGGACGATGCCGGACGGGTGCGGCGGGGGTATTTTGTCGCCGGATTGGGCGCCACGCAGTTTGCTCTTCCCGGTGCGCTGGACCTGCTGCGTTCGCTCAGGACGCCACAGGATGACCCGCAGACAGCGCTCGTCTCAGCCACCGATCCTGCCAATCCATACGGCACATCACTGCCGTGGCCGCTGCCGCAGCTGACCAGAGTGGTCGGCGCGTTCGTGATTGTCGTCGATGGTGACATGACCGCCTATCTGGCGCGCGGTCTTCGCGAACTGAGCGTCCATCTGCCTGAGGTCGAGCCGTTCAGATCACGACACGCGAAAGCCGCAGCCGACGCACTTGTGCGGTTCGGCCGCAGCGGCCCCCAGGTGTTCATCACCACCATCAACGACGAACCTGCGAATACCCACCCGTTTGCCGCCTACCTGGAAGCAGCCGGGTTTGCGCGCGCGGTTGTGGGGATGAACCTGCCACGGACTCAGCGACCGGTTCAGGTCCCAGGCCAGGTCCGGGGCGATGCCTGAAGGCGATACCATCTTCCGCGCCGCCCGCACGCTCGATCGCGCGCTGAGCGGCCTCACCATCACCGCTTTTCACTCGCAGTTGTCGCAGCTGGCCGTCGTCGATCGGCGCGCGCCAGTTGCCGGCCGCACCGTCGTCGGCGCCACTGCACGAGGCAAACACTTGTTGATCACGATGTCCGGTGATCTGGTGCTGCGGACCCATATGCGCATGCACGGCAGTTGGCACATCTATCGTCCCGGCGAGCGATGGCGCGCGCCCCGCATGGACGCTCGCATCGTCATCACGACCGTCGAGTGGCTTGCGATTGCGTTTTCCGTGAGTGATGCCGAATTTCTGACCCCCGATGAGCTCGCGCGACACAGCCGCGTGAACGCCCTCGGCCCCGACCTGCTCAAGGGGGATGTGGACCTCGAGCAGACGCGGCGTCGCATACGCGAGGCGCCGGCCCGTCATATCGCCGAAGCGCTTCTGCGACAGCAATCGGTGGCTGGTCTGGGCAACGTCTACAAGTCCGAGCTGTTGTTCCTGTGCGGCGTGTACCCGTTCACGCCGGTTGCCGACGTGGCCGACGCCACGCTGGATGCGCTGCTCACGCGAGGCCAGGCACTCATCCGGCTGAATGTCGAAGAACACTCGTTGGTGGCGGGCACCAGCGTCGGGCGCCACACGACAGGGCGACTCAATCCGCGCGAAAAACTGTGGGTCTACGATCGCGCCGGCCTGCCGTGCCGCAGATGCGCGACGTCGATCAGCTCCGGGATGGAGACCGACGGACGACGCACGTATTGGTGCCCCGTGTGCCAGCCGCCGGATGCGGTAGAGGCCTGACGGCGGGACGCGACCCTGTCGTCAGGCCAGGTGCCGCAAGATTGCGGAGACTGAACGTACGTCGCCTTCAAACAGGGACGGTTGCTCGGGATCGGCGAACACGATCGACCAGCCGTCGGCATCGAAGGCGCGCGCAAGGCGTGACGCAAACGTGTCACGCAGGAGGCGAGCGTAGTGGTCGACGTCATAGTCGCGGGCGTCAACCTGTCGGTCATCGTCTCGTTCAGGCACGATGCCGCCGGCCCCCTGCGCGCGTCGATAGATCCGGACCCGCTCACCGACGCGCCAACCTGTACGGCCGCTGGCCAGCATCGCTTCATACGCGAGCTCGCGACGTGAGGGACGCACGGCCGCGTATTCATCCGGAGCCTTGGTCAGGCGGACGAGGGAGGACACCTCGTAGGTGGGAAGCGCGCGCCGTCGAAGGGCGAACACGGCGTCCAGATATGCTTCGCGGACGCCGACGATATCGTCCTCAAGCAGACATCTGACGGCTCGTCGAAGGAACGCGTCGCCGAAGGGCTCTGACCGGCTTGACCTGAACGCGACGCCCCGAAGCAGCAGCCGGCGGTCGTAGGTGAGCAGGGCATAATTTTTCGGCTCGTGTGAGAGCATCGCCGCATACCGGCCCTCAAATTCCAGATGCACGAGTGGAGGCAGAAGCGTCGCCACCTCTGCGACGCAGCGGCGTTCATCGGCTTCAGTCCACGACTCGTCGACTGAAAAGTAGACGCCATCGGTGTCGGCTTCCAGCAGGTGCGCCCCTCGGGACGCAAGCTCGTGGCAGATGAGTCCCAGCAGGTCACGGCCGCGTCGTGTCACCTCATTGGCCGCGCCGACGTCAGCGAAACGAGTGAGCCCCTCGCCGGCCGCCAGATAACCGTAGGCCGAATTGACGACCAGTTTGATCGCCGCCGACATCGCTTCGTGGCTGTGCCGTTCTGCCGAACCCGGCGCCGCCCGTTTTGCCGAACTCTTCGCGGCCAGACGATGTTCGACCAGCCGATCCACGATGGTCAGCAGGACGCCGAGACGGTCGCGCGCCGGGCCGATCCGAAACGCACGCATCAACGATGGATACAGGCTGGCGACATCGGCCTTGACGATCCGCCGTGCCACACCGGTCGCAAACAGATGCAGGGCTGCACCGGTATGTGCTGTGCCGTCACCCTGTCGGTGCGCCGGCAATGCCGCGTTGGCCCTGATGTAGGCGCGAACGATAAGGGGATCAATGATGCCCGTGGCCGCGCCGGCGTCGGCCAGGCGTTCGTAGCGACGAGGAGCCATCCCGGCGAGCGCAAACGCCGCGCCTCCCAGGATGCGCGCGATGGCTGCGGCCTCCTCGACGTCGGCCGCGGCGTATCGTCGGACACGGTCCGGGTCGCTCCGGTAGACCGTGAGCACTTGATCGCCGCGTATGAGTTCCCGGTCGGGTCCGGCAACCCCCAGGTGTCGCGCCACGGCCTTGAGTCCATGGCCAGGCAGTTCGCGCACGGCGAAGTCGTACGCGCGCACAGCGTCCAGAGTGTCGATCAACTCCCGTCCAGCCGCGATCAGCCGCACGCGGCGGCCGTCGCCGCGCTCATCGCGCATGCCACGGCGCGCGGCCCGACGCCGCAGGGAGACGCCAGGCAGGCGGCCCAGCTGCAGGCGCACCCCCAGGGTGCGCGCGCGTCGATCGAGAAATGGAAGATCGAAGCCGTGCAGGTTGTGGTTCTCGATCACGTCCGGGTCCAGCCGCTCGATCGTCCGCTCAAGTTCGCGAAGCAGTTCGCGCTCGGCCCGGTCATCGTCGCCCCCGGCCTCAAGCATGTGCACGTGGCCATCCGGATCGCGAACGGCGATCAGGAACACGCGGCTGTGGCGAGGGTCGAGTCCACTGGTCTCGATGTCAAACTGCACGCGACGGAGATCGTCGAAGGCGAGGCCGCGAAAGTACGTGCGTCCACTGGCCACGAGGTATTGCTCCTCGGGTGGCAGATTGAGAATCGTCGCCTTGTCCAATTCACTCAGGTGAGCGACCGGGCGTCCAAGTCTCGCGGTGGAAGAGTGGAGCAGTGCCTCGGTCAACATGTGCCCGTTGTCGGCGCTGACGTGATACCGGAGGGCGCCGGGGCCTTCCAGTTCATGCCATTGCACGCGGGTGTCATGCAGGTGGTCGATGGTGTCGACCAGCACCCATGGCCTGTAGCGGACGTCTTCTTGAACAAGCACGCCGTGTTCGCGTCTCCAGACCCAGGCCTGGCCGCTGCCGTCGGCCCATACCGACACAATGCCTGGAGTGGGGTCCCAGCCCCAGAGCCATTCGGTCTCCATGTGCCCCACGTGCCGTCCTCCTCCTTATGGCATGCGGGTTGCAGTATCGGCGGCCATGTCCGCCCGATGCCCACAGAACCTCAACGAAATGCTCGATCTGATGCAGGAAGCTGCCGAAGATCGGAAGCAGGTTGCCTTCGGGGACGTGGTCGAGGCGGTTGGCGCAGGCTCCTTTGGTCCGCTGCTGCTGCTGTGCGGCCTGATCATTGTGGCGCCGGTCGTCGGCGACATCCCGGGCGTACCGACGCTCATGGGGTTTGTCGTCTTTCTGATCTCCAGCCAGCAATTGCTGGGGCGCGAGCAGTTCTGGTTTCCCGCGTGGCTCCGTCGCCGCTCCGTGCGCGCAACCACCATTGAAAAGCTCACCGGCAAGTCGCGCACCTCTGCCAGGTTTGTGGATAGGTTCGTGTGCCGACGGATGGATTGTCTGGTGTCCGGCCCGGCGATCGGAGTCATTGCGGGTCTGAGTCTGGTCATTGCGCTCACGACGCCCCTGATGGAGTTGGTACCGCTGAGCGCCAACGGGGCAGGTGCAATTCTCACGACCTTCGGCCTTGCGCTTGTGGCGCGCGATGGCATGTTCGCCATCGCGGGCCTTGCGCTCACCGCCCTCACCACGACATTCATGGTGATGGCGGCACTGTAGCCGCGCCAGCGGACAACGCCACTTCCTCGGCCGCAACGCGCCATGTCAGCAGGAGGCCGTTGGCGATCGTGAACGCCACCGCCGTGACATACGCGGAATGAATGAGGGGGAGCGCGGCAATCTCGATCACCACGCCGAGGTAGTTGGGGTGGTTGACATACCGGAAGGGGCCCGACGTGACGCGCGGCACACCGGGCAACGTCACGATGGGGACGGTCCACCGTGGACCAAGCGCGCGTCTGGCAGACCAGCGTAGCGCCTGTCCGGCAAGCAGCAGCCCGAGCGACATCGCCCCGATCGCGGGGACGACCGTACGCTGCCACAGCAGCGGCTCTGCGACGCACGCGACCAGCCACCCTCCGTGCAGCGCGATCATCACCGGCACTTGATGCGGCGCGTGCTCCACGGCCCCCTGCGCTGTGAGCGCACGCACATGCCTGCGACTGATGCGCACCTCCGCCAGCCGCTGCACGGCGACAGCCAGGACCAGCACGACGTACGCGACCGTCACCATTGGAGCAACACGGCCTCAGCAGAAAATGCCGGCCCCATCGCCAGCAGCACCGCGTAACTGCCGGCCGGTGGGTGTATCCGCTTTCGGAAGTCGTCGAGCAGAAACAACACCGACGCCGACGACAGATTGCCAATCTCCGCCAACGATCGTCGCGTTTCCACGAGCGCATCGGGAGACAACTCCAGACCGTCGACCATCGCCGCCATCACCGCCGGTCCCCCCGGATGCGCAATCCATGACGTCACATCGGCCCGGACCAGGCCGTTGCGCGCCAGCAGCGCGTCGATCAGTGGCGGCAGTCCCTGACGAGCCAGCGCGGGAACATCGGGGCTGAGGACGATCTTGAAACCGCGGTCTCCCACGTCCCACCCCATGACACGTTCTGTGTCAGGGAAAAAACACGACAGGCTATCAAGCACGCGCACGGTGGAGCGCCGGGCCACCCCGGATTCACCGCCGGCGATCACCACCGCTGCAGCGCCATCACCGAACAATCCAGTCGCAATGATGTTCGCCACCGACGCATCGTCGGGCTGCACGGTCAGTGAACACAGCTCGACGGAGAGGAGGACGGCGACCTCGTTTGGGTGTCCGCGCAGATAGTCGGCCGCGCGCGCGATCCCGGAAGCTCCGGCGACACATCCCAGCCCGAACAGCGGCATGCGCTTGAGGTCCGAACGAAACGGCAGGCGGTTCATCAACCGCGCATCGAGGGACGGCACCGCAATCCCGGTCACCGTGGTTGTCAGCAGGACGTGGATGTCTGGCGCGGACACGGCGGCGTCCTCGAGCGCGCGCTCAATCGCCTGGGCACCGAGCGTCAACGCGGTGCTGATCCATGCGTCGTTGCGCGCGCCAAAGCCCGAGAGGCGCTCGTACGCACCTGCCTCCAGCGCCAGATACCGCTCTGAGACACCCACGCGTGCGAATAGCCGTTCGACAACGCCGGGTGTGGTGGTTGACCCCGACAGTAGGCGCGCCGCGACTGCGGCAAGCTCCGTCTGGTCATAGCGGTGAGAGGGCAGCACCGCCGACGTCCCGCAGATCCTCGGCACCCGCGTCACGCGAGCCTCCGCTGCCGGTAGCGCACCAGCGACCAGATGGGAATCAGCGAGAGCAGCGCCCCGGCAAGGCTCAGAACGGCAAAGCCGGAAATGTCGAGCAACCACCCGGAGCCGATGCTGGCGATTGCACCGCCGCCCCAGATGACCGCGTCGCCGGCACCCTGCGCGCGCGCGCGTTCGGCCGGGGCCACACTGTCAGTCAATAACGCGCTGCCGCCGACAAATCCAAGATTCCATCCCACTCCGAGCAGGAACAATGAGGTCACCAGAAGCGGATACGATCCACGACTCGCGATCATGCCGGTCACGCACGCGACGACAAGCACCACGACCGCGGCCGCCAGCAGGACGATGCGCCCGAATCGATCTGCGAGCCAGCCCGTGATGGGCGAGAACGCGAACATGCCGAGCGTGTGGGCAGAGATCACCAGACCAATCGCCCCGAGGCCGTGGCCTTCATGCCTGATGTGCAGCGGCGTCATCGTCATCAAGAGCACCATCACGAACTGGCCCGACACCATCGAACTCAGCGCGAGGGAGACACCAGGCTGTTTGAGGAGCCGGCGAAGCGGTGGTGCTCCCGCGCGGGGCTCGGACATCGGCAGGTGCGTGTTGAGGGAGCGCGGGGCGAATTGCATGACCAGCGACGCCAGTACACATGCAGCCAGGCACACCAGGAAGGGCCCCACGAGCCCGTTCAGCTGCGCCAGCTCGGCCACTTCCCGTGACGGCGCAAGCAGAGCCGGGCCGGCGACGGCCCCGATGGTGGAGGCCCAGACAATCCAACCGATCATCGTGGCGCGTCGTTCTGGTGGATAGAGATCCGCCGCGACATATCGGGCGAGCCGGTTTGAGCCGAAGCCCGCTCCGAAAAGGAACAGTGCACACACGAACAATCCGAAGGAGCGGATCAGGATGGCAGCCGTCGCCAGGCCGATAGCTGCTGTGGCGAGGATGTAGCCGGCAGTCAGGCCCGTGCGTGGCCCCCATCGGCGGACCACCATCGCCAATCCTGCCGCGCCCGCGGCCGTGCCCAAAACGGTCGCTGCTGCAGGAAATCCACTCCAGGACGTACTACCGGTCAGATCTTCAGCGACCAGTCCGTTGACGGTGTTGGACGCCAGGAAGCCGGTGGTGGAAATGGCAACCCCGGTGAACACCGCGCCAAAGGCCCGACGCCGGTCTGCGTGAGAGAGGGTGGAGGAAAAATCGGGGTGAGGCACGAACCCTCAGCATACCGCTCGGGTACGCAGCGCAAGCGCCTCACCCCGCGAGGTCAACGGGAGCCGAAGTAGAGCGCGAAGCCCACCGAGACGTAGTGCGACGAGTCGTCGTTCAACGCGAGACCGACCTCACCGAGAAAATCCAGCTTCGGCGAGATGCGGTACTCGACGCCGGGCACAAAGTGCGCGGTCGTGAAGTCGAAGCTGGTGTCCTTGATTTTGTTGCGGGCGAAGTCCAGGGCGCCGTACAACTCCAGACGTTCGGCAATGTTGCCGCTGGCCAGGAAGGTCAGGTCCAGTCCGGTCGTGTCGAAGCCATCACCGTTGCCGAGGTGAAATCCGCCCGCGACCGAGAAATCCACCTTCTGACCCTTGACGACCCAGTATTCGGCGTCGGCGCCAAACAACGTCAAACCGTCAAACACGGCGAGCTTGGCCTCGACGTCAAAACGGTCGGTGAAACCATAGCCGCCCGACACGGCCACGCCGGTGTCGTTGCTTTCAATACCTTTGCCGAACACGATGATCGGATTGCCGGTCAGCTTGAAATTCCCCTTATTGATGGTCTCGGCCGAATTCATCACACCGAAGTCCTGAGCCGCCGCTACCATCGGAAGCACCATCACACATGCCGCAAACGCGGCTATACGCACACTCTTCACATCACACCT
>JBKJTD010000293.1:0-2852 GCA_046590915.1 Vicinamibacterales bacterium | reverse complement strand
CGAATGGCGTGTCCCGCACTTCGAAAAAATGCTGTACGACCAGGCGCAACTGGTCGTACAGCATTTTTTCGAAGTGCGGGACACGCCATTCGGCATCCACCGAATACCGATGGAATCCCCCACCAAGATGATCGTGAATTCCGCCCAGGGCCATCGACCGGAGGGTGTCGACCACGATCTGACGGGGCTCGTGGCGATGCGTCAGTGCCCACCCGTCAAGCAGAAACAATAACTCCGACGGACGCGGGAACTTTGGCGCGCCGCCGAAGCCGCCGTTGCGGCGGTCATACGCCGCGATGAACTGGTCCACACCTTCCGTCACCGCCGCAACCCCCGCCACCGGCGCCTGCTCGCCAGTCTCCGACGTGGTAGTTTCGCGCAACTGCCTCATGATGTCCGCGGCGTTGTTGGTGACCTTCTCCGGCGTCTTCTTCCACAGCGTGGCGAGCTGATGCAGAACGTCGATGAACCCCGGCCGCCCCCACCGTGAGATCGGGGGGAAATAGGTCCCGCCGAAAAAGGGCTGCAGGTCGGGCGTCAGAAAGACGGTCATCGGCCAGCCGCCGGCGCCGGTGGTTGCCTGCACAAACGTCATGTACACGCGATCGATGTCGGGCCGCTCTTCCCGATCCACCTTCACGGAGATGAAGTGTGTGTTGAGCACGTCGGCAATCGATGGGTCCTCAAACGACTCATGCTCCATGACATGACACCAATGGCAGGTGGAATAGCCAATCGACAAAAAAATGGGTTTCTGCTCAACACGCGCGCGCGCAAACGCCTCGTCGCCCCACGGGTGCCAGTCGACCGGATTGTTGGCGTGCTGAAGCAGATACGGGCTGCGTTCGCCCTGCAGATGATTGGCCATAGTGAACGTCGCGGCTACCCTTTTTCGCGAGGCGCAGCCGCCGGCGCGGCCTGAGGCAGGTGCTTGCGCAATCGTGCAAACGCCGCGGACACTTCCGCGCCATAGAGGAGCACAACCGCCGATGCGTAGATCCACACAAGAAACGCGATCACTGCACCGATGGACCCGTGCGTATTCGTGAAGCGGTCCAAATCCCGCAGATACAATGAGAACAGCAGGAACGCGACCTGCCACAGGATACCGGCGACCAACGCTCCCATGAAGGCATCGCGCAGGCGCACCTTTGCGTTGGGCACGTAGTAATAAATCAGCCCAACGACGAGCGTGAACATCGGAATATGCAGGTGACGCATGACAAACCCGCGCAACCAGTCGAGCCAATCCCACTCCGCAACGAGGCGCGCAAACCAGCCGGTCTGCGCGACTTGCGCTGCCGATAGCAACAGGAGCGTCACGACCATGAGCACGCCGGCCGCCACGAGCATGACGAAGGCGATGAGCTTGTGTTTGAAAAACCCCGGCGGCTGCTCCACGCCCCACGCGTGATTGACCGCGGACGTCAACGCCCCAAAGACGCCCATCGACGCCCACATCATCAGGAACGTGCCCGCAAAGCCCAGTTGCACGGCGCTTTCCGACAGCGTTTCGATCCGCAAGAGGAACTCGACATCAGCAGGCATCGTCGCCATCACCAGTTGCAGCAGTGACGCACCGGTCGTGCCGACGCGAATCCGTCCGAACACCGCGAGCACCAGCAGCGAGAACGGAAAAATGGACAACAGGGCGTAGTACGCGATCGACGCGGCAAACGTCAGGTTCTCACTGCGGGTGAACTCAACAAAGCCCCGCCAAATCGCCTGCAGGCCGATCCAGCTGCTGCGCGCCAGCTTACGCCGCAGCCGCGTCAGCCTCGGCGGCCGCGCCCCCTCACCGGGCGAAGGGCCGGACATCCGTGCGTGTGAGTGAACCTGAATCCAGGAGGGACCGCGCCTTGTCGAGCTCTCCAAGCAGATCCATGAGTTTGGGCTCAAAGTCCTGACGCAGGCGACGACCTTCCTCGGTCAACACCAGGTAGCCGGCCGCCCCGCCCACAACCGCCCCTGCCACCGCGCACAACAGAATCGACGTTCGATCACTCACAGTTCCTCCATTCTAGCCCCGAAGCACTTGCCTACTCCCCAACCTATAATGACGGTCGATGGACGTCCTCTCGAGCAACATCAAGACCACCAGCCCGGAATTCGCCAGTAATCGCTCACGCATGCTCGGCCTGCTCGAGCAACTCCGGGCGAAGACCATGCAGGCCCGTGAGGGTGGTGGTGCCAAATATGTGGCCCGCCATCGCGAACAGGGCAAGCTGCCTGTACGCGAACGCATCGAAAAACTCCTCGACCCTGATACGCCGTTCCTCGAACTGTCACCGCTGGCCGCCTGCGACCTGTACGACAACGACGCGCCCGCCGCAGGTATCGTCACCGGCATTGGGCGGGTTGAAGGCCGCGATGTCATGGTCGTCGCCAATGACGCGACCGTCAAAGGCGGCACCTATTACCCGATGACGGTCAAGAAGCATCTGCGCGCCCAGCAGGTGGCCCTCGAGAACCGCCTCGCCTGCGTGTACCTGGTCGATTCGGGTGGCGCATTTCTGCCGCTGCAGGCAGAGGTGTTCCCCGACAAGGAACACTTCGGCCGTATCTTCTTCAACCAGGCGCGCATGTCGGCCGAGCGCATCCCGCAAATCGCCATCGTCATGGGCTCCTGCACCGCGGGTGGCGCCTATGTGCCGGCAATGTCGGATCAGACGGTCATCGTCAAGGGCACCGGCACGATCTTCCTGGGTGGTCCCCCGCTCGTGAAGGCGGCGACCGGCGAGGACGTCACGGCCGAAGACCTGGGTGGCGCCGATGTGCACACCCGGCTGTCGGGCGTGGCCGACTACCTGGCCGAAGATGACGAACATGCCCTCCATCTTGCCCGGACGATT
>JBKJTD010000290.1:0-9376 GCA_046590915.1 Vicinamibacterales bacterium | reverse complement strand
TGGGCCTCCGGAACTGGAGGCGGCAGGGCCGCGCGGCTGCGATCAAAAGTCGTGGGCGCGGGCACCCGGGTGAAACTCACCTTGGCCTGGCTCTGTTCGGTCTTGCGTCGGAGTTCGGTGTCGATGTTCTGCCCGAGCTGGTCGGTCTGCGCCTGAATCAGTTCCTGGCGAAGCGCCTGGCCGAGCGCAACCATGTTGAGTTTGCCCTGCCCACCTTGGTTGCCACCGGCACTGGGTTTGGAGTCGCCGCCCATCGCGCCGCCTCCGCCCTGCATCATTTGGCCCTCGGCGCCCTCGGAGGCGGCTTCACGCACCATCTGCATGCCGGCGGCCTGCTGCATCTGGGACGCTTCCGCACCGTCGCCGGCTTTGCCTTTTTCGCCGGTCTGCTCGGAGGCCGACTGATTTTTCTCGTTGGTCTTCGACTGATTTTCTTTCGCGTTGGCCAGGCGGCTCGCGAGATCTTCCAGCGACCACTTCACGTCTTCGGGGAGACCCGCGCCGGCATCGGCCGCCTTTTCGGCTTTCGCAGCCATGTCACCGGGATCGTCGCTGGGCTTCTGTCCACCGGCTTCCGCCGCTTCGCCGGCCTTCTCTTTCGACAGATCCGCTTCCTTGCCGGCCGCGTCCATCTTCCCAAGCAGATCGCGCAACTCGTCCATCTTGAGTCGCGCTTCTGCGTCGGTCAGCCCACCTTCGCCGAGTTCCCCAAGCAGCGCATCAATCTTCGCCTGCACATCGTCGGGCAGCATTTCGCGCGCCAGGAGCTGTTCCACTTCTTCAGGCGTCATGCCCTGGCTCAGGAGTGTGGCTTCGCGCGACCGAGGTCCGACCACGAGCGCAATGATGGCGACGGCGACGAGCGCACCACTTGCGGCCCATTGGCGCGTGGCCTGCACGGCCGGATACATCGAGGTCCAGTCGGTCGACTGAATTTTTTTAGTCGCGTGCGCGAGGTGAAACGACGACCAGGAGGTGCCGTCGGGTGCCACTACATCAGGAGACGGGCGGCCGGCAAACCAATGCGCGCTGTGAAGCTCGCCGCCCATCGAGGCGTCGGCATCAATCGAAGACGCGGCCGCGTCGGTGACCGGAATCGCACGGCCGCCCCACCAGTTCAACGCCAGAAGCGCCGCGGCGAGCACAATCAGGGCGACGGCTGGAATCCCCACCGTCCAGCCGAACCAGCGACTGGCGATCGCCAGCACAAGCCCAAAACCGGCGGCATAGGGCGCCAGACTCGCGACCTGCGCGCGGGCCGCACGGGCACGCCGGCGCTGATCAATGGCAGCAACGGTGGCTCGGAGCGCGGGATCGGACTGGTGTGACTCACCCATCATGTCTATCTAGACTGTTTACGATATCCGAAGACCTCGCATTTACGTACCGCCCGCCAGTTTGACGTCCTGCGTCTTGCGCTCCCCATCGCTGAGGGTCACGGTAATTGCGCTGCCAATGAGCGACTCAAGGAACGCCGTGCTCGCCAGTTCCCGTGTGTCAAGCCCGGTCACGGCGGCCAGGTAGTACTTCCCGGCGGGAAGACCCGCAAATACGTACGATCCATTGGTCGCCGGCTGCACATGCTGGACACGTCGGCTGCCGGCCGTCCAATGGGTCCGATCGGCCGAGAAGATCACCAGCGGAAACGCCGAAAACGGTCGAGACGCGCCATCAAGCACCCGTCCGGTAATTTCCGACGGGCGCTTGGTCAGCGTAACCACCAGGCCGGTCATCGCGGATCCTCCAGTCACGTCCACCCCACCGTCCATGAGGTCACGGTCGCCGACCCGGGCGGACTTCACCACCCAGCCCTCGCCGGGCGTGGTCAATGACGCGCGCAGGCCCGGCATTACCACGCCGAGTAGATACACGCCAGGCGCGACGCCCGTGAGCTCGAAGGTACTGTCGGGCTTCACCTGCCCGAGTGATGACTGCCCCGGCATGAACATCGACATGTCGGGCATGCCCGTCATGCCGGTCATGGGCGTGGGCTCGGCCATCGTGACCCGCACGTTGGGCATCGGCGACGGCGCCCCACCCTCAAACACGATCGAGCCCGAGACAGTCAAGCCCTCCCGAAGCTGGAGCGCGATCGGTCCCACAGGATTGCCGTCAACCGAGATGGATTCGCGGGCCCAGAGGGCAAGGGCCCCGCCAACGCCCCCGCCGAAGGGCCCCATGACACCCGCCATCGCAGCGGCCATCGCCGCGTCTGCTGACGGAGGCACCTGTCGCCCACCCGGCTCGGTTGGGCGCGGCGGCGCCGCGCGCACAACGAGCTGATAGTTGCCCGGCGATACGCCGGTCATCACAAAAGTGCCGTCGGCACGCGTAGTCGTGCGCGCCGCACCCAGCATCTGGCTGAACACATCCTCCTGACCGGTCGCCGGAAGGCTGAGCGTCACCAGGGTGCTGGCTGCGGGAGTGCCATCAAGTCCGATCACCGAGCCGGACACAGTGGCGGTCGGGACCTTTTTGATCGCGAAATCGACGTTGAGCCGCTCCTCGCCCGTGCGCAGCTGCAATCCGCCCGCGTCCGAGAGATACGCAGTGCCGGGATAGTACGTCGTGGTGTAGGTCACGGTCGGCCCCAGGTCCGGTGGCGGTTGTCGAGCGGCCGCTGCGACCTGTGTCGCACTTTGTGCAGCAGCCGCCTCGGCCCAGCGCACTTCCGACGGCAGCACTTCGCGGGTATCCGTATCCGCCCCCATGAACGACCCGAACATGTTGGACCGCACCTGGACAACATATTCGCCAGCCTCCAGCCCGTAGATCCGATACCGGCCTTGATCATCTGTGGTACCCGGGATCGTGGTCATCGATGCACTGCGACGACCATCCACACGCGAAGTCCGAAGCACCTGCACGCTCATGCCCGCAGCGGGCCGACCACCGGCTAGACGCACCACGCCGCTGATGACCGCGCCTCTGGCCATGCGCAACGTGATGCCGCGCACGGCTTCGCCCGCTTTGACGGCGACCGGCACACCCTGCCCCAAGCCCTGTCCCGATGTGCGCACGCTGGAGGCGAGCGGCACCCACGCGGCTTTTTGCGTCGTCAGCGTGTAGCTGCCTTCGGGCAAACCTGTAATGGCAAACCGGCCCTCTTCATCGGACACAACCATGCGTGGCACAGACATCAAGCCTTGTGACAGCGAGACGCCGGCAAAGCGCACAGGCTGCGGCGAGTCACCATCGGTCATGACCACGCCAGATACCGATGCCGTGCCGACCGGGTGCGTTGTCGGTCGCGCCGGGCCATCGCGCTGCGGTGCCTGCTGAAGCAAACCAAACAACACCAGTGGAAGCATCGACATCATCGCTGCACCTGCACGATCCGGACGGTCACGGTCTTTGTCTCGCCTTCGCCAACGTTCACGCTCGTGGCCACACGCGCCAGCGCCTCAAACACCGACGGATCCTGGATGTCGGGCACGTCGTTGTTGTCGACCGCCAACATCAGATACTCACGCGGCGGCATGCCGGCGATTGAAAACGTTCCGTTGGGAGGCGTGCGGACGACGCGCGCCAGTTGTATGTTCATGCCTCCGGCGATCCATTCGCGCCACGCCGCTGGAAACATCACGACACTGGCCGAGCCTGCTGCACCGCCGGCCGGGGTCTGCGTGGTGCCCGTGACCGTGGTCCGTTTGTCGGTGAGCGTCACCTCCACATTCGGCAGATCGCGGCCTTCCAATTCAAACGGTTCCCACGCGGCGTCGCGACCGTTCACCACAGCGGACTTCAGAAACCAACCCGGCGGAATTCGGCCGGCCAACGCCACGGTGTAACGCCCGGGTGGATAGCCGGAAGTGATGAACGTGCCGTCTTCGTTCAATCGTGCACCGGTGGCGCCCGCGGCCATCGCCATGGGTCCACTCGCCCACTCGCCGCTGATCGACGTGAGAGTGATCGACATGCCCTGCACAGGCGGCGGTGCGGCTACCCCCTCGGTCACCACCCTCCCCGCGAGCGTCGAGCCTGTGGCCAGGGTGACGGTCAACCCGCTGATGTCGCGTTCGAGCGGCAGCGGCACTTCTGCAAACAGTGTCATCGTGTCGAGCGGTCCTGGCGTGGCCATCGCGCCCATCATGCTCCTCATCTCTGCCGGCATCTGTGCGAGTTGCGCCGGGGGAATCAATGGGCGCGGGCTTCGCATCACGCGAAGCACGTAATTGCCGATGGGCACAGCGGGCATCTGGAAGGTTCCGTCGGCGCGTGTCGTGGATACCGCGACATCGCCTGATTGATCGTTGACCAGCGTCTCCGAAGCGTGCCGGACGCGCACGCCGACGTTGGGCACCGGACCGAGCGGGCCCGTCACCACACCGCTCACGCTCACCGTGGGCGCGAGCGGCAAGGCCAGATCCACCCCCCCGCGCTCCTCACCGGACCTGAGTGTGATGACCGAGGCCTGCGACGGCACATCCACGTTTGGGAAATACCGCGTCGTGTACACACGCAGCCGGCCATCCGGCTGCGGCACGGGCAGTTGCCCGTCCTGTGTGCCGACCATCAGGTCACCGACACGCATGCCGGTCTGCAGCATCGCACCGCCTGAAGTGATGGTGTCGAGGCCTCTGCCCATCAATCCCCGAAAATCGCCCGCGGCTGCGCTCGTCATCACGTTTTCGAGCATCGCGGCCGGCATGGACATCTGTGTCTGCGGAGACACCACCACGTAGTCGCCGGGCACGAGGCCGGAGATGCGATACACACCGCGATCGTCGGACTGCGTCGACAGCGGTGTCATCATCTGCGCACCTTGCATGGCCAGGCGCGGCTGACCACGCACAAAGGTGCGCCGCATCGCGCGCACTTGCACACCGGGCCGCGGCTCCCCTCGTTCGTCGGTCACGACCCCGGTAATGGTCGCGGTCCGCCACACCCGGATCTTGACGTCCGCCACTTTGCCGGCATGTTCAGCCGTGACCGTGAACGGGCCGACCGTCCCGCCCGGACGTGTCTGCCCAAATCCACCTGTCACATACCCTGCAGCGGAGGTGGAGAACTGTACGTTTCCCACCGGCACGTCCCGCACGACGAATTTGCCGTCGGCACCCGTCAACATCCGCATCTGGTTGCCGCCGGGCGCCATGCCGGGTATCGACCCGGCCCCGCCTGCGCGCGCCGACGGCGGAACGCGAATCGCCATCGTCACGGTCACCTCGGGAACGGGTTCTCCGGAATCGGCATCCACCACCTGGCCAAGGAGAATGGCCGTCGCCGTCGGCCCCTGTACCTGCGGCGGCTGGGCACCGGTCCCGCGCACAGCCCCTCCGACCAGCACCAACACTCCAACGATCATTGCGAAAGTTCGACGCATGCTGGACACGCTACCATCGCGGGAGCGAAGGATCAGGGCCCGGTGTACAACAAAATGACGACGACCGACGGCGGGAACCTTTACGATCTCTTAACAGCCATTCCGTCTACCATTTGCAGGGATGAAACGTCTAACCTCGGCAGTGAGGATTTTGATGATTGTTCGAGCCCGCATCCGACAGACACTCGCCGGCGCCGTATTCCTGGCGGCCGCCGCTACGACCGTCTCCGGCAACGCCCCTGCCCAAGTGACCACCAGCACAACGACCACGACGATCACGCAAGCCGGAGGTATGCCGCAGATCACCGGGGACTTCCCCGGCCTGCAGGGCACGGCGCAAAAACCAATCGAGGTTGGCAGCGGCCTGATCGTCGGACGCGTCGTTAATGGTGCGGAGAACAGCGGTGTGGGCGGCGCGATCGTGACCCTCACACTTGCCGGATTCACTCCCGTGCGCGTGCAGGCCGACAGCGAGGGACGGTTTGCCTTCCGCTCGCTGCCAAAAGGCACGTTCTCGATCGCGACCAATCGGCCGGGGTATGTCGACGGCGCCGCCGGCCGGACACGCCCGGGCGGTCCCGCGCGCGGCGTGACGTTGACCGACGAACAACGTGTGGGCGACATCGATATTCCAATGTGGAAGTACGCGGCCATCGCGGGGGTCGTGCGCGATGAAAACAACGAACCGCTGGTCGGCGCGCAGATTCGGGTGCTGCGTCGCGACTACGTGTCGGGCCGGCGTCGCCTCACCCTGGGCGCAACCGACACCACCGACGATCGAGGGCAGTACCGCATTGGTTCGCTTGAAGCCGGGGAGTTCATCGTCGCTCTGCCGATGATCCATCGGCCACCGTCCAACACGACAGTGCGCGAAGGCCTGCCGGTGGGCGGTGGCGGTGGCGGAAACGTGATGGTGGCCATGCGCGTCGAAGCCACCGCGAGTTCGATGGCCGGCGGTGCGCCGGTAATCATGTCCAGTCTCGATGGAACGGTGCCGCCGGCGGGCACCGATGAGCACGGCCTCCCGCTCACGTATCAAACTGGGTTTTATACCGGCGCTCTGGCGGCTGCTCGCGCCACACCCATCACCCTTGCGCACGGCGAAGAACGTACGGGCATCGACTTTACGCTCACGCCGGTGCGCGCGTTGTCTGTGTCGGGCGCCGTGATCGGTCCGGAAAGGCCGATGGCGAATGTGCAGCTGCAGATGGTGCCGGCAGACGCCGACGAACTGGTGTCGCCCATTGAAACGGCCACCACCAGCACCGATGGCGACGGCCTCTTCACCTTTGCCATGGTACCGGCCGGCAACTACGCGCTGCGCGCGATTCGTCAGGCGCGTGGCAGTGGCGGCGACACGTTTACGTTCAGCTCGGGCTCCGCCACACAGACGATGGTGATCACGCACACGACGCAGCGCGCCGCGCAGGCGGCGCCGCTGCCCGAGCAGCCGACGGTGTGGGCCGACATGACCGTCGGCGTGGGCAGCAAGGACATCTCGGACCTGACCGTCACCCTCCGGCCCGGACTGACCGTCAGTGGCACGATCAACTTCAACGGCACCGCGACGCAGCCGACGCCTGAACAGCGAGCGGGCCTGTCCATCAGTCTTGAACCGGCGGATGGTCGTACCTCGAGTCTCGCCAACATGGTGCGTGGCCGCGCCGAGACCAGCGGAACGTTCACGACGACGGGCGTGCCGTCGGGCAAGTACATCCTTCGTGTGTCCGGTGCGCCGCAGGGATGGTCGCTCCGAGACGCGTCACACGGCGGCAAGGACATCACCAGTGTGGCGGTGGAACTCGATGGAGAAAACGCCGTTGGCGTGTTGCTCGCGTTCACGGACTCACCCACGGAACTCAATGGCACCGTGCGCAATTCCAGCGGCAACCCAGACACAGGCGCATCGGTGATGGTGTTTCCCGCGGAGCCGTCCGCGTGGGTCGACACAGGTTCGCAACCGCGGCGATTGCGGCAGGTCCGTGCCAATCAGGATGGCACCTACAAGATCAGCGGTCTGCCTGCGGGTGACTACTACGTCATCGCGGTCAATGACGAGTCGGCGTCGAGGTCGTGGCAGGACCCGGCATATCTCAATGTGTCCGCGAAAGCGGCGACGCAGGTGCGCCTCACCGAGGGGGATAGCAAAACCCAGGCGCTCTCGACCACGAAAGCAGGCCGCTGATGCGCGCGTTGACGTCCCTGCTTGCAGTAGCCGCCGTGTGTGGTGCGTCGGTGGTGGCCCACGTGCAGATCGCCCAGTCTCCCGCGCGCGACTCCATGGCGATGCCAACCGGCCCTGCAGAGATCGCCGGCACGATCATGACCGAAGGAGACGACCCGCAACCCGTGCGTCGCGCCGAAGTACGCGCGCTCGGTGTCGGCGGCGCGCCTCGGACCGCATACACCGATGCCGACGGACAATTTGTGTTTCGCGCGCTGCCGTTTGGCAGGTACATGCTCGAGGCGAACAAGCCCGGCTACGTGCGGTCGGCGTACGGGTCGCGACGGTTTGATCGGCCTGGCACACCCATTGAGGTGACCAGCAACGAGCGTGTGCACAATCTGCAGTGGCGGATGCCGCGCGGGTCGGTGATCACGGGCCGCATCGTTGATGAATTCGGTCAGCCTGCGCAAGGTGCACGCGTGAGTGTGCAGTTGATGCGAGTCGTCAATGGCGAACGCACACTCGTGCAGGTGCCGCTGGTGACGTCCATCCTTGGCGAAGTGGTGGACGACCGGGGGATCTATCGCCTGTTCGGCCTGCCCGCCGGCGACTACGTGGTCTCGGCCACGCCGCGCTCCATGGGCACCGGCGACATCCGCCGCATGACCGACGCGGAAATCCAAGCCGCGCGCCAGGCCGTCCAACAGCCCTCCTCGCCCTATGCAGCCACACCTCCGTCGACGACACTTGGATTCAGCCAGGTGTATTTCCCTGGCGTGCTGACATCGAATGAAGCGACGCCCGTCAAGGTGGGCGCCGGCGAAGAGCGAGACGGTGTGGACTTTGTAATGCGCCTCGTGCGCACCGCGTCGCTCGAAGGGATCGTGGTTACTCCCGGTGGTGTCGCTCCTGAGTCGGTCCAGTTGATAATCGCCCCCAAGGGCGGCAGCTCGAACGTGACCTCCGGACCGGCAGGCTCCACGATGGTGTTTACGGCAACGTATGTAAGTGGCGCCGGCAACCGCCGGGTGAATGCGGACGGCACGTTTTCGTATGGCGGGGTCACGCCTGGCGCGTACACGCTGACCGCGCGGGCGACAGCCGACGGGGGTGCGTCGCTCTGGGCCGCCACCGATGTCGTCGTGGATGGGCAGACGGCATCCGGTCTATCGCTTGTGCTTGCCGAGGGACTCACCGTGGCCGGCACCATCGCCTTCGAAGCGGATGGTGTCGACCCGCCCGACTCGTTCGTCCGCGCGCGCATCAACTTCCTCCCGCTGTCTGGCGCCGCAATGTTTAACCCAGGGGCGACCACCGTGACCCGCACGGGCTTCTCGGCGCGCGGTCTTGTTCCCGGCCCCCATCGCGTGGTGGCCAACTTCAACACCCCTGAAGTGCACTGGACGCTCAAGTCCGCGATGATCAAAGGCCGCGATGCGCTCGACCTTCCGTTTGAACTGGCGCCCCAGGACAACATCACCGACGCGGTGCTCACGTTCACCAACAAGGCGCAGACGCTGACCGGCACCCTGTCGGACGCCTCGCAGCGCCCCGCTCCCGACTACACCATCGTGGTCTTCCCGGAAGACAAGACGTTGTGGCCCTCGGCCAGACGCGTCCGCACCGTGCGCCCGGGCACCGACGGCACGTTCACGATCCCCGGTCTGCCATCCGGCTCCTATCGCATCGCCGCGGTGACCGACATCAGCCAGGAAGACACGCGCGACCTCGCGCTGCTCGAAGAACTCGCTGGTGCGAGCATTGTCTTCACGCTCGGCGACGGCGAGACCAAGGTCCAGGACCTGCGCATCAAGTAAGTTCACACTCCCAGTCCTCCATGTCTCGATGTGAATTGATCTGTACGGTGAACTTCCGACACTTTC
>JBKJTD010000262.1:0-10455 GCA_046590915.1 Vicinamibacterales bacterium | reverse complement strand
CTTGGCGTTGGCGGACGGCCGGAGATTACCCCCACCGCTGAGTGCGGATACAAGGCCGCCACTGCGGCGGCCGCTGGAGACCCGGTGGCAGAAGGGTCCGTTGGCGCCGGTGCCGGTGCGACCGTCGGCAAGTTCGGCGCCGCGGGCCGCAGCATGAAAGGCGGCATCGGCACGGCATCCATCAAGGGCGACAACGGGCTCATCGTCGGTGCACTGATGGCGGTCAACGCGGTGGGATCGATCTTCGATCGCCGCACGGGGCAGCCGGTCGCCGGCGTCCGCACGGCCGATGGCCGGGGCCTCGAGAATCCGTTCGAGCTGATTCGGCGCACCACTGCGCCGCCTCCTCGGGAGATGGAAAACACGACAATCGGCGTCGTCGCGACCAATGCCCGACTGACCAAGGCGCAAGCGCTGCGCGTGGCCATCATGGCGCAGGACGGTCTGGCCCGTGCGATGTTTCCCTCCCACACCCCAGGCGACGGCGACACCGTGTTTGTCCTCGCGACGGGCGGCCTCGAAGGCGTGCCCGACGTCAGCCGCATCGGCAGCCTCGGCGCCGAAGCCGTCAGTGACGCCATTCTGAACGCCGTGCTGAAGGCCAAAGGCCTGCCGAACTACCCGTCGGTGTCGGACATCAAGCGTTGAGGCTGGCGCTGCGATGACACCGCTGCTTATACTGCTGCTCGTCTACTCTGCCGGGCTGATTGCACTCGGAGCGTGGATCGGCCGGGCGGTCCGCAAAAGCGAGGATTTTTTTGTCGGCGGGCGCGCTCTGGGCGCCGGACTGCTCTTTTCGACGTTCATGGCCGCAAACATCGGTGCGGGGTCGACGGTCAACGCGACGGGCCTGGCCTATCACCACGGTCTGTCCGCGTGGTGGTGGAACGGGTCAGCGGGGCTCGGCACATTGGTGCTCGCCTTCTGGGTCGGTCCGCGTATCTGGAAACTGGCTGCCGACCACGGATTCATGACAGTCGGCGACTTTCTCGAACACCGATTCGGCCGAGATGTCCGACTGCTGGCTTCGGTCATCATCTGGATAGGAAGTCTGTCTATCTACGCGGGTCAAATCATTGGCGCGTCGGCCGTGCTGCAACGGGTGGGAGGCGTCTCCCCGACCACGGGAGCCCTGATCGCAGTCACTGCCATGACCGCCTATTTTGTGAGCGGCGGACTGCTGAGTGCGGCGTGGGTCAATCGAGTGCAACTGCTCGTCATCATCACTGGGTTCGCATTCGCGGCACCGATGCTCCTGTCCAGTGCCGGCGGACTCTCGCCAGTCATGGACGCCGTGCCGGGGACAACTTTTTTGCATGGTGCGGTGCCGGGCGTGTTTGGCGTCGGCTGGCCGACTATTTTTCTCATGGCACCGGCGTTTTTTCTGTCGCCTGGCCTGGTCCAGCGCGCATTCTCGGCCAAGGATGAACGCGCGCTGCGGCGAGGTGTCGGACTGAGCGGACTGGCGCTGATGTTCTTCGCCTGTGCACCGGTCGCGATCGGCATGGCCGCCCGTGTGCTGATGCCGGAACTGGAGGGCGTGCCTCGCGATCAGGTGTTGCCGGCCGTCCTGATCAGCGCGCTTCCGCTCGTGGTCGGCAGCATCGGGTTGGCGGCAGTGTTTTCGGCAGAAATCAGCTCCGCCGATGCCGTGTTGTTCATGCTGTCGACGTCTGGCGCGAGGGACATCTATCGCGGCTACATCAACCCGGCCGCGACAGATGCGGACGTGCTGCGCGTGGCTCGCATTGTCGCAGTCGGCGGCGGGGCGCTGGGATTCGTGCTCGCGTTCTACCACACGTCCGTGCTCTCGGCGCTGGGGACGTTTTACTCAGTACTGGGCGTCACGCTGCTCGCGCCCATCCTCGGCGGCCTGTTCTTGCCACGAGGGGGACGGGTCGGGGCGCTGAGCGCGATGATCGTGGGTGTCGTGTCGCTGTTTGCCAGCCAATATCTGCTCGGCCTACCGAGCACCGTCACGTGGCTGGCAGAGAGGCCAACGTTTGCCTGGGTCTCGGCCTCCTTCATCGGGCTCACGGCCAGCACGCTCACGTACCTGACCGTCGCCGCCGCGCGCAAATAGATCCACTAACGATCTTTGGAGCCGTCGGGTCTCTCCGTACTAGTGATCCGTACTAGTGCGCGTCCTTGATCACCTTGGTGGCCTCGTCGTCGATCTCCCTGGGGCCTTGTTTCCTCGCAATGACATAGGAGATCGCAAAGATGACGACGATCAGGCCGAGCGACAGGGCCTTGGGAATATGGAAATTGACCCACCCGACCTGCGTGGCGTATTCAATGAACAGTTTGATGGCGACCCACGCGATGATGACAAATGCGCCATCCACCAGTGCCGGATATTTTTGCACCAGCGTGAGCAGCTGGCCGATGACCAGCCGCATCGCCACGATCCCCAGCACGCCGCCGGTGATGATCACCCACAACTTCGGCGACATCGCGACCGCCACCAGAATCGAATCGACCGCAAACACGATGTCGGTGAGCTCGACCTTGACCACCGTCGTCCAGAAGACGGACAACCCGAGCCATGCCTTGGCCGGCGCGATAGTGCCACGCTCGTGGCCGTTGCCGTGCCTGAAGAAGTGCGAATACGACAGCCACATGAGGTAGCCGCCGCCGACGAGTTTCACCCAAGAGTATTCGATCATCTGGGCGGCAAAGATAATCGCGAGAATCCGGAAGAAGAACGCGCCGAGAATGCCATATCGCAGCGCCTTGCGCTGCTGGTCTTTGGGCAGGCCGAGGACGAGGATCGCCAGCACCAGCGCGTTGTCCGCAGACAACAGGCCCTCAAGCAGGACCAGCAAACCAATGGTGACGAGATCGGCGAGTTGGAAGTCGATGCCCACGCATTCTCAGGATAGCATCGGCTGTGGTCTGATTTTCCACCTCGAATCATGCTCTTGACATGCTTCGTATCAAGGCCTATCCTCGAACCATGTCAGAGTTTCTCCTCATCAGCACCGCCGCTGAGGCGCTGAAGATGCACCCACAGACACTGCGGAAGTACGAACGACTGGGCCTCGTGCGTCCGCACCGTACGGTGGGCGCCATGCGCGTGTACACCGCCGACGAAATGGCGCGGCTACGGTTCATCAAAATGCTGGTGGATGAACTTGGTATCAATCTGGCCGGCGTACAGCGGCTGCTGTCTGTCGTCGACGTCGCTCAACGCATCCGCCCGCTGGTGGCCGAAGGGCGCCAGCGCACACAAACAGATTTGGCCCGGCGCCTGAGCACGGAGCTCGATGAATTGTTCCGCACGCTGGGTCTGCACGGCCTTTAGAGGGAGTAGACGTGGACTTCAAGGATTATTACGCCGTCCTCGGCGTGCCGAAGACCGCCTCCGAAGCCGACATCAAGAAGGCCTATCGGAAACTGGCCCGGCAGCATCATCCGGATCTCAATCCCGGCAACAAGGGCGCAGAGACACGCTTCAAGGACATCAACGAAGCCAACGAAGTGCTCGGCGATCCCGACTCGCGACGCAAGTACGACGAGCTGGGCTCCAACTGGCGGCAGTATGAACAGGCCCCTCCCCCACGTCCCGGCGGACAGACACGTTCGCGCACGATGACGCCGGAGGAAATGCAGGACATCTTCGGCGGTAGCGAGGGCGGATTTTCGGACTTCTTCACCACGTTTTTTGGTGGCAGCCAAGGTCACTCGCAGACGCGGGCGACGCGCCCTCCGCGCGGCCGCGATGCGGAACAGCCTCTCAACCTCACACTGGAGGAGGCGTTCACCGGCACCAGCCGCCAGCTGAACATGCAGCGAGACGGGCGGCCCCATTCGGTGGAGGTGCGCATTCCCGCCGGGGTGCGTGAAGGCTCGCGCGTCAAGGTCCGCGGCGAGGGTGAACAGGGCGCCAAGGGTCACCCGGATGGCGACCTTTTTCTCGTCGTGCGGTTGGCTCCGCATGCACGCTTCGAGCGGCGTGGCCAGGATCTGCACACGCGGGTGGCGATTGCCATTCCGACCGCAGTCCTCGGAGGCGACGTCGCAATCACCACGCTGGCCGGGACGTCCTTGCGACTGAAAATTCCGGAGCTCACGCCGTCGGGTCGTGTGTTCCGGCTCAAGGGACACGGCATGCCGACGCCCCGTGAACCGGAGACCCGCGGCGATCTCTTCGTCACGGTGGACCTCCAGATTCCGACAGTGCTCACAGCGGACGTGCGTGAGCACTATGCGGCACTCGAGAAGATTGCGGGGACTCCATGAATCTGAGTCGATACACGGAAAAAGCGCAGCAAGCGATTCTTACGGCGCAGCAGACGGCCGAGCGATCGGGTCATCCCGAAATGCTGCCTGAGCACCTGCTGTCGGCCCTGTTGACTCAGCCCGACGGCATCGTGCCTGCCCTGCTCGGCAAAATGCAGGTCAATCTGCAGGCGATTCTGGGCGGCGCCGACGCGTTGCTCAAGGCCCTGCCGCGCACCCAAGGCGGTGCACAGCCGGACGCATCGTCGCGACTGCGCGCGGTGCTGACGACGGCCGAGCACGAGGCCGAGGCGCTCAAGGACGAGTACACCAGCACCGAGCATCTGTTTGTGGCGCTGGTGAACGAGGGGTCGCGCTCGCCCTGCACACGGATGCTGGCACAAAACGGGATCACCAGGGACGCGGTGTTCCAGGCGCTGACGCAGATACGCGGATCGCAGCGAGTGACCGATCAGCATCCCGAAGGCAAATATCAGGCGTTGGAGAAATACGGCCGCGATCTGACTGAGGCTGCGCGCAAGGGCAAACTGGATCCGGTCATTGGCCGCGACGAAGAAATCCGGCGCGTCATTCAAGTGCTGTCGCGCCGCACGAAGAACAACCCGGTGCTCATCGGAGAACCCGGTGTGGGCAAGACCGCTGTGGTTGAGGGCCTCGCGCAGCGCATCGTGCGCGGCGACGTGCCCGAGACCCTGCGCGATCGGAAGATCATGGCGCTCGATATGGGTGCCCTTGTGGCCGGTGCAAAGTTCCGCGGTGAGTTCGAGGAACGCCTGAAGGCGGTGCTCAAGGAAGTCGCCGACGCCCAGGGTCAGATCGTGCTGTTCATCGACGAGTTGCACACGGTCGTCGGCGCCGGAGCGGCGGAGGGATCCATCGACGCGTCGAACATGCTCAAACCCATGCTCGCGCGCGGCGAACTGCACACCATCGGCGCGACCACGCTGGACGAGTATCGGAAGTACATCGAAAAGGACGCGGCGCTCGAACGACGCTTCCAGCCGGTCATGGTGGACCAGCCGAGTGTCGAGGACACCATCAGCATTCTGCGTGGCCTGCGGGACCGCTACGAAATTCACCATGGCGTCAAGTTCAAGGACGCCGCACTGGTCGCGGCCGCGATGCTCTCGCACCGCTACATCGCGGATCGCTTTCTGCCTGACAAGGCGATCGATCTGATCGATGAAGCGGCGTCACGCCTCCGCATGGAGATTGACTCCATGCCGGTTGAACTCGATGAAATCGAGCGTCGAGTCATGCAGTTGGAGATCGAACGCGAGGCCCTGCGCAAGGAATCGGACAACCCCTCACGCGACCGATTGGACAAATTGGAGAAGGAACTCTCCACGCTCAAGGAAGACCGTACTCGCCTCTCCGCCCAATGGCAGCAGGAGAAGGATGCCATCCAGCTCGTGCGCGGGAAGAAGGAGGAACTCGAACGTCTGCGGCTGGAGGCCGAACAGGCGCAGCGATCGGGCGACTACGCCAAAGCCTCGGAGCTGCAGTACGGCCGGATCCCGGAACTGGAGCGTGAGGTCGCCACACACGATCAGGGGGCATCCACTGCGGGGGCCGGCCAGATGCTCAAGGAGCAGGTCGATGAGGAAGACATCGCCGAGGTGGTCGCCCGCTGGACCCATATCCCGGTGAGCCGACTCATGGAAGGCGAAGTCGACAAACTCATCCACATGGAGGAGCGGCTGCACGCACGTGTGGTCGGGCAACATGAGGCAGTCGTGGCCGTGGCCAACGCCATGCGCCGCGCACGCGCCGGTCTGCAGGATCCCAATCGGCCGCTTGGCAGCTTCCTCTTCCTCGGGCCCACCGGCGTCGGCAAAACGGAACTCAGCCGCGCGCTTGCCGAATTGTTGTTCGACGATGAGCACGCGCTGATCCGGATTGACATGTCCGAGTATCAGGAAAAACACACCGTCTCCAGGCTGATTGGCGCGCCTCCCGGCTACGTCGGCTACGAAGAAGCCGGACAACTGACCGAGGCCGTCCGACGGCGCGCGTATGCCGTCGTGCTCTTCGACGAAGTCGAGAAGGCGCACCCCGAAGTGTTCAACGTCATGCTGCAACTGCTCGACGATGGGCGGTTGACTGATGGCAAGGGGCGCACCGTGGACTTCAAGAACACGGTCGTCATCATGACGTCCAACCTCCGGGACCAGGACGCGCTGCGCGGTCACTTCCGTCCCGAGTTCCTCAATCGCATTGACGAGATCGTCTTCTTCCAGGCGTTGACCAAGCAGGACATCCGGAAGGTGATCGACATTCAACTGCGGGGACTGCTCAAGCGTCTTGAGGCACGGAAGATTACGCTCGAAATGTCAGAGGCGGCCCGGACGTTGCTCGTTGACGAAGGTTACGACCCCGTCTATGGCGCGCGTCCGCTCAAACGCACACTGCAGAAACGTGTGCTCGATCCGCTTGCGCTGGGTGTGCTGCAAGGCGCCTTCGGCGAGGGCGACACCGTGTATGTCGACGCCGCCGACGGCGCGATCGCCCTGCATCGCGTTGTGGCCGCAGTGTCGGACTGACGTGGTGCACACGCCCACTGGAATGGTTGGCCGGTATACTCACGGCATGTGGCGCCGGTTGTACCCGCTCATTCGACGGGTGGTCCCCAGACACGTGCGCCAATTCGTCCGGACTCCCCTTGCGGAAACCCGGCCGCTCCTCTGGAAACTCAAATACCGGTTTGCTGGAGCGAACACGTTGGAGGTACGGCCCGGATGGATCGTCAGGTTTCACCCGGAGACCGGCGAGACATTTCGTGTGCATCACGCCAACCCGCTCTTTCGAGAGGAATTGGACGAGTTCATCGCCTCGTGCACCCCGGGCATGACGCTGATCGACGTCGGCGCGCACTATGGGGTCTTCACGCTGGCCGCCCTGCACTACGGCGGCCCCGACGCGCGCGTGATCGCCGTGGATCCCTCCCCTGCCGCTCAGGCGCTTCTCGCCACGAATCTCGATCTCAACGGTGTGGCTTCACGAGTGACGCGTCTGGAGACCGCGCTTGGCGCCTCGTCGGCCTCCATTCGGGTACTCAATGCGGGGGGTGGACGCCAGCACCAGATGGTCCGGGCGCCTGAAGGGCGGACGGATGCCACCGAGGTCAAGACGCGCACGCTCGACGAAGTGGCTCGGGAGTCAAGGCGGCGGATCACCCACCTGAAAATTGACGTGGAAGGATTTGAGCAGCAGGTGCTGGAAGGAGCCACCCACGTCCTCTCCGAGCATCGTCCTCTCCTCACACTCGAAGTGCACCCCGCGCTGCTTGCGCATCTGGGTGCCAGTGGTCAGGCCGTGATCGACCTCGTGCAACATTTCGGCTACGGTGGCACCTGCCTCGACAGCAACGGCATGCAGATACCCATGGCGGATGCCGCCAGCGGGTATGTCAATCGTCTCGCCCTCAAGCCAACGCACTGAATACCCAATTCTGGATTGTGTCCAGAATTTGATAGAGTGTGACCGGCAATGACCGAACACGCGGAGCGCCTTCGTCGAAACGGCTTGCAAGTCACCGCGCAGCGACTGTCGGTGATGCGTGCCGTCTCGGCGAGCCCCCACGCCACAGCCGACGAGGTCGCCGACGATGTCCGAGCGGAGATCGGATCGGTCTCGCGTCAGGCCGTGTATGACGCGCTGGGTGTGCTGGCCGAGAAACACCTGGTGCGGCGCATCCAGCCGGCCGGCTCCGCCGCCCGATATGAAGATCGCGTCGGCGACAACCATCACCACCTGATTTGCCGTGGGTGCGGGAGCACGTTCGATGTGGACTGTGCCGTCGGAAGCGCCCCCTGCCTGGCTGCGTCCCAGGACCATGGCTTTGAAATTGACGAAGCGGAAATCATTTATTGGGGACGGTGTCCGTCCTGTCGGAAGACGCATGTGCAACAGATCGAGGAGCGGTAATGGCAGATCAGAGCAGTGAAAACGCAGGCAAGTGCCCGGTGATGGGCGGACACACCAAATCACGACCGATGGCGAATCAGGGCTGGTGGCCCACCCAGCTGGATTTGAAAGTGCTGCATCAGCACTCCACCCTCTCCGATCCGATGGACCCCGACTTCAGCTATGCGGAGGCGTTTAAGAGCCTCGACCTCAACGCAGTGATTCAGGATCTCCACGCGTTGATGACTTCCTCGCAGGACTGGTGGCCCGCCGACTACGGTCACTACGGACCGTTCTTTATCCGGATGGCGTGGCACAGCGCGGGTACCTACCGTGTGGGTGACGGACGTGGCGGCGCGGGATCGGGGACGCAACGTTTTGCGCCGCTCAACAGCTGGCCCGACAACGGCAATCTCGACAAGGCCCGGCGACTGCTGTGGCCGATCAAACAAAAGTACGGCCGCAGGATTTCCTGGGCTGACCTCCTGGTGCTGACCGGCAACGTCGCGCTCGAATCGATGGGCTTCAAGACCTTTGGATTTGCCGGCGGTCGCGCCGATGTGTGGGAACCGGGCGAGGACATCTTCTGGGGCCCCGAGGGCCAATGGCTGGCGGACGAGCGGTACAGCGGCGATCGCGAACTATCCGATCCGCTCGCGGCGGTGCAGATGGGCCTGATCTATGTCAATCCGGAAGGGCCCAATGGCAATCCCGATCCGGTCGCGTCGGGTCGCGACATTCGCGAGACGTTCAAACGCATGGCGATGAACGACGAAGAAACCGTGGCACTGGTCGCCGGTGGCCACACGTTCGGCAAGTCGCACGGCGCAGGCGACGCGGGGCTGGTCGGCCCTGAGCCTGAAGCGGCGGCCATCGAAGCGCAGGGTTTCGGCTGGATCAATAAATTCGGCACCGGCAAGGGCGTGCACACCACGACAAGTGGCATTGAAGGCGCGTGGACGCCGACGCCCATCACGTGGGACAACAGTTACTTCGAGACACTCTTCAAGTACGAGTGGGTGCTGACCAAGAGTCCGGCTGGTGCGCACCAGTGGACGCCAAAGGACCCGGCCGCCAGAACAACGGTGCCCGATGCGCACGACCCGTCACAACGGCATGCGCCGATGATGACCACCGCCGATATGGCACTGCGGATGGATCCTGCCTATGCGGCGATCTCCCGCCGGTTCTACGACAACCCGCAGGAGTTTGCCGACGCGTTCGCGCGCGCGTGGTTCAAGCTCACCCATCGTGACATGGGGCCCATTGCACGCTATCTCGGCCCGCTGGTGCCCACCGAGGTGCTCCTCTGGCAGGATCCGATTCCAGCCGTTGATCACGCACTGGTTGGCGCTGCAGAGATCGCGGCCCTGAAGAGTCAGATCCTGGCGTCGGGCCTGTCAATCTCGCAGCTCGTCTCGACAGCGTGGGCGTCCGCGGCGACGTTCCGAGGTTCCGACAAACGTGGCGGCGCCAACGGGGCACGCATTGCCCTGGCGCCACAAAAATATTGGGAAGTGAACCAGCCGGCTGATCTCGCGAAGGTCATCGCCACCCTTCAGGAGATTCAACAGGGCTTTAACGGCGCGCAAAACGGCGGCGCGAAGGTGTCACTCGCGGATCTGATCGTGCTCGGCGGCGGCGCGGCCATTGAGGCGGCCGCCACAAAGGCGGGACGCACCATCGAGGTGCCCTTCACACCGGGACGCATGGATGCGTCGCAGGAACAGACCGACGTTGAGGCGTTTGCGCCACTGGAGCCGACCGCAGACGGGTTCCGCAACTACGTGCGCACGTCAGGGCGCCTGTCGGCCGAGGAGCACCTCATCGACCGGGCGCAGCTGCTGACGCTCACCGCGCCTGAGCTGACCGTTCTTGTCGGAGGGCTCCGTGTGCTGGGCGCCAACGCGGGACAGTCCACCCATGGGGTCTTGACCACTCGCCCGGAAACATTGACGAACGAATTCTTCATCAACCTGCTCGACATGAGCACCGTCTGGCAGCCGGTGTCGAAAGAGGTGTTTGAAGGCCGCGACCGTTCGACCGGGGCCGTCAAATGGACCGGCACGCGTGTCGACCTGATCTTCGGCTCACACTCGCAACTCCGCGCGCTGGCGGAGGTCTACGCGTCCGACGATGCGAAGGAGGTCTTTGTCTCGGACTTCGTGGCCGCTTGGACCAAGGTGATGAACCTCGATCGGTACGACCTCGCGTAATCTGTCTGTTGTGATTCGATACCGCTTCAGCGGGTTCACGCTCTCGCCGCAGCGGCGTCTGCTCGTCCGCGATGGACGTGAAGTGCCG
>JBKJTD010000116.1:0-2530 GCA_046590915.1 Vicinamibacterales bacterium | reverse complement strand
AAGGCATCACGGCGGGTGTGAACGTCGTGATTACGTTGACCATCGTCGACACCTACGACGCGGTCGAGAACAACCAGATCGTAAAGCGGCAATTCACCGTCGTTGGCGCCTCGGCGCCGTTTCGGGTGCACGACTCGGTCGCCGAGACCAAGGAACTCGCGCGAAGGTTCCTGATTGACCTGTTCGGCAATTCAGCGGTGCAGCCGGAAGCGTGCATGGTGGATTTCAGCGACACCTGTGCCAATTTGCCGGAAGGCAAAACCGCCGAGCTCGAACAAGTACGCCGCCATCGGCGCGACTTCATCGTCTACCGGGCAACGATGTTGGCGCAACGAGTGGATTGGGCCGGAGCCGGTTTTGGCTTCGTCCATAACGCCGTGTTGTACAACGATCAGGAAATAGGCAAGCCGCCCAAGAGTCCGACCTGTGGGGACTTCTATCTGAGCGTGGTGTATGTCGGTGGTCGGTGGTGGCTGTGCGAGAGCTACTTCGACCGGTTCAATACCGCCCACTGTCCGGCGAGCATCAACAACGAGGGCGTGGCCCGAGTACTCAGGGCAGCTGGCGGGGGTAAATGACCTCCGTTCCTCGGGACGTTGTTCGTCGTCGCGATCGACTGCGCGTGGTGTTGTTCTCCGGAGGGCGCGGGTCCGGGGCTCTTGGTCGTCTGCTGATTCGTGATGCACGCATCGACCTCACGATCGCGATTAATGGGTACGACGACGGAGCGTCCACCGGGGAGGTCCGGCGCTTTCTGGGTGCGTGTCTCGGCCCGTCCGATTTTCGAAAGAACGCCTCGCGCCTGGCGGCCGAGCTCGGTACAGCGCCCGCCGACCTGATTGCGCTGCTCGACAACCGATTGCCTGTGCCGTGTGACACCGCCCTGGCTCGGGCAACCTTATCGGCGTTGCCGGAGACGCCACATCCGTGGCGGATCGAGGTGGCGCGGCGCCTCGACGCGTTTCTTGCAGAACTCGACCGGACTGGGCGGCCGTTTGCCTTTGCGGACTGCAGCGTCGGCAACCTGGTGTTTGCAGGCAGTTTTCTGCTGGCGGAACGTGATTTTAATGTCGCGGTGGACGATTACTCTGCGCTGTTGGGGCTGCCGACTGGGCTGATCGCCAACGTCACCGACGGCACCGACGCGTATCTGGTGGCGTTGGACACCTCCGGTGAACTGCTCGCCAGTGAGGAGGCGGTCGTTGACGCCAAACGTCAGAATCGCATTGAGGACATTTTTCTCATCGACAGACCCCTTGATGACGCCGAGCAGAGGCGAGTCGCCGCGCTGTCGATCGCGGAGCGTCGTGCCGACCTGGCAGGCCGCGCAACTCGAGTGCGCGTGAATCGGGCAGTTGTAGAGGCGCTGCAGGCCGCCCACCTCATCATCTACGCCCCGGGCACACAACATTCCAGTCTGTTTCCGTCGTATCTGACTGCAGGGTTGAGTGGCGCGATCGCGAGCAATCTGTCTGCGATCAAGTTGCTGATCACCAACCTGCAGCGTGATGCCGAGATTACCGGCGCGAGCGCCGTGGACATTATCGACCGGGCGCTGTTTTATCTCCGCGAGAAGGGGCGGCGCACTGATCCCACTCCGTGCCTGATCACGCACTACCTGCTCAACGACCCCGGCAGCGAGTCCACGCCTGCGCACGTGCCTCTCGGGGCGGTGGACACCCTCGAAGATCCCCGCCTTGTGCGCATCGGCCACTACGAGGATGGCGTCACAGGCCATCACGATGCCGAGAAGATCCTGGCGCCTTTTGTGGCATCGCTGCTGGGATCGGATAGGGCACCGTCCGTCGCCGTGTATCTGCATGACGCCGACTCGCCAAACAAGCTGACGCAAACGTTGCTCGAAATGGTGCGGGCCGGCGTGGGTGACCTTCCTCTGTCGTTGACCGTCGTGCACACGCTGGCGCCCATTGAGGACGGCCTGGCAGCAGCCCTGCCGTTCAAGGTCAACGCAGTCGCGCCGGACACGGTCCTGGACACCCTCAGAGGCGGGGACTGGGAATACGTGATTCTGTTTGAGTCGTCGGGCATGTATCGCGGAGATGATTTGGTGGCGCTCGCGTCGCAGTTGGCGTTCATGCAACTCGATGCCGTCTGGGGCAGCCGTCGTTTGTCGGTCAAAGACGTCGAACAGGCGCTGGTGTTGCGGTACCGGCACAACTGGCTGCAGAAGACCGCCAGCCGCTTCGGCAGCCACGTGCTCAGCCTGATGTACCTCGCGCTGTTTGGCCGCTACATCAGCGACACGTTGTCGGGCGCGAGGGCTGTACGCACAAAGTACCTCAAGACGCTCACCGTTGAGCCCGCACACAAGATGGCCAACCATCAGCTCCTGGCGGCCGTCCTGCGCGACCGCGCAGAAGTGCTCGAGATCCCCGTTCGGTTTTTCCCTATTTCTCCCAAACGCGTCAAACGCACGTCCATCGTCGACGGGGGACGGGCGATTGTGGAAATTGTGACGCGGAGGTTTGCGTGACTACGACTGACGCCAACAAGTACGAAACGGTGCCCT
>JBKJTD010000431.1:0-6893 GCA_046590915.1 Vicinamibacterales bacterium | reverse complement strand
GATTACGAAGCTGACCGATGAGTCGGTTCAGATTCAGATTGCCGAAAAGGTGCGCATTGAGGTGGCTCGCGCGGCCGTCGGCGGGTACCAAGGACAGGAGCCGGTCGTCAAGGAATCCGGCGGTCTCTAAATCATGTATAAGAACCTTCGTTGGAAAGTCATCGCAATCGTGGCCGTGGCCGCCTTGGCCATTGCCGCGTTTTATCCCCCACAGGACCGGCTCAAGCTGGGCCTCGATCTCAAGGGCGGCATCCAGATGGTGCTGCGCGTCAACACCGAGGAGGCGTTGACGTACGAAACGGAAACCACCTCGGCGCAGCTGCAGGAGTCGCTGTCGGCTGCTGGCGTCACCACGTCAAGTGTGCGCCCCATGAACCTCACGACGTTTGTGGTGGAGGGCGTGGCGCCTGATCGCGATGCGCAGTTCCGCCAGTTGTCGCAGGACCAAATCGGCCTGACCTTTGATCGCGAGGCGGGCGTCGGCGGCGCCTACACCTTCCGGATGAAGCCGAACATCGAGGTCGATCGCAGACGGGAAGCGGTCGCCCAGGCCATCCAGACCATCGACCGACGCGTCAACGAACTCGGTGTCGCCGAACCCGTCGTCGCGCCGTACGGCGACGATGGCAATCAGATCGTGGTCGAGTTGCCCGGCGTCAGCGACATCCCGCGTGCGAAGGAGATGATCGGGCGCACGGCGTTGCTCGAACTCAAGCTCGTGGAACAGGGCCCGGCTCCCGATCAGGCGACGTTGCTGGCCGCCACCGGCGGCGCGGTGCCGCCTGATATGGAAATCGTTCAAGGGCTGTCGACCTCGGCTCCTGGGCAGCCAGGCGCGCCGTCGTTTTATCTTGTGCGACGCCTCGCCGCGGTCACCGGCAACGACCTGCGCACGGCGCGTGGCACAGTGGACGGTTTCAACCAGCCCGCTGTGAGCTTCACGCTCAACAGTGAAGGTGCCAACAAGTTCGGCACCATCACTGCTGCAAACATCGGTCGGCAGCTGGCGATCATTCTCGACGGACGAGTCGAATCGGCGCCGGTGATTGAAGGCCGCATTGCGGGCGATGGTCAAATTACCGGCACCTTCACGCAGCAGGAAGTGACGGACCTGTCGATGGTGCTTCGCTCGGGCGCGTTGCCGGCATCACTCACGCCGCAGTACGAGAGGTCCGTGGGACCAAGTCTGGGACAGGATTCCATTGACGCCGGCATTCAGGCGTCGGCGGCCGGCCTGATTCTGGTCGCCATCTTCATGGTGTTCTATTACAAGATGGCGGGCTTCAACGCGGTCATCACCATCACGCTCAATTTGATGATTTTGCTGGGCTGCATGGCCTACGTGGGTGCGGTGTTGACACTGCCCGGCATCGCCGGCTTCATCCTCACTATCGGCATGGGCGTCGACTCCAACGTGCTGATTTTCGAGCGGATCCGGGAGGAACTGGCCAACGGCAAAGGCGCACGACAGGCGGTGGCGGCCGGGTTTGATCGCGTCTTTGTGACCATTCTCGACACACACATCGCGTCGCTCATCGCGGCGGCCTTCCTGTTCCAGTTCGGCACCGGCCCGATTCGAGGTTTTGCCACCACACTGTTCTTCGGTCTTATTTCCAACGTGTTCACGGCAGTCTTTGCGTCGCGGACCCTGTTCGAGCTTTCGCTCTCGCGCAAGCCCGGCACTGCGAAGCTGAGCATTTAATATGCAGATCCTGAGTCACACACACTTCAACTTCATCAAATGGCGGTGGCATGCCATCGCGCTCTCCGCCATCGTGATCATCGTCGGCATAGGCCAGATCATCGCGCAGGGTGGGCCGCGTCTGGGCGTCGAATTCGCGGGTGGCACGTCGATGATTCTGCGGTTCCAGCAACCGGTCGCCGAGGATGCCGTGCGCAACGCGATTGCCACACTGCCCGGTGGCAACAGCGTGCAGCGAGTGGGGGCCGACGACCGCAACGACATTCTCGTCAAGTTGCCGCAACAGGCGCAGGGCGCCGAGGGTAAGCCGCTCGATGACCCCGCTCAGCAGGTTGAGAACCTCGTGCGCCAGGCGAACCTGGGTACGTTCACTCGGGAGGAAACCGAAATCGTCGGACCGGTGGTGGGGCAGGACCTGCAGCGCAAGGGCATCTACGCCACGCTGACGGCGTTGCTCGGCATCATGATTTACATCGGGCTGCGGTTCCGGTTCACGTTTGCCATCGGCGCCATCGTCGCCACCTTGCACGACGTGCTGATCTGCCTGGTCTTCCTCAATTGGTTCGGTTATGAACTCACGCTCAGCATCATCGCGGCGCTGCTGACGATGACTGGGTATTCGGTCAACGACACTATCGTTGTGTTCGACCGGGTGCGCGAGAACACGCGCACGATGCGCAAGGACGCGCTGGAACCGCTGGTCAACACCAGCGTCAACCAGACGCTGTCGCGCACGGTCATCACGGCAGGCACGACGTTCCTCGCTGTGGCAGGACTGTACTTTTACGGTGGTGATGCGCTCGAAGGATTCGCGTTCACCATGCTCATCGGGATCATCAGCGGTACGTATTCCACCGTGTTCATCGCCGCGGCCATCGCCATTGTGTTGACCAAGCCGATGGCTCCGACGCAGGGTGGGGCGGCACGCGCGCGGGCGAAGGGCAAGTCGTAGTCTGTGGGGGTATTTGAGGCGGCCGTTCTTGGGATCGTTCAGGGGCTCACCGAGTTCCTGCCGGTCTCAAGTTCCGGCCATCTCATTCTCGCGCGCTGGGCATTCGGTTGGGACGCGGGCGCGCTCGGCCTGCCGTTTGATCTCGCCTGCCATCTCGGCACGCTCGCGGCGGTCTTGTGGTTTTTCCGCGCGGATATTGCTGCGATGTTTCGCGCCGTGCCGGCGGCGTTTTCCTCCACGCCTGGCCCCGATGGCCGTCGCATCTGGCTGCTGGTCGCGGCCACGATTCCAGTCGTCTTCGCCGGTCTCACGCTTGAATCCTGGTTCGAAACCTTTCGCGACCCTCATTACATCGCGTACACGCTGATTATCGGCGCGCTCCTCCTGTTTCTGGTCGAGCGTCTCGGGCCACGCACGGGCACCGAAGCCACGCTCACCATGACCGGTGCAGTCCTGATCGGCGTGGCGCAGATCTGCGCATTGTTTCCGGGCGTCTCGCGGTCAGGCGCGACCATCACTGCGGGCATGCTGCTTGGCCTGAACCGCCTGGCGGCGGCACGTTTTGCGTTCCTGATGAGCATTCCGGCCATCGGCGGCGCTGGCCTGAAGAAGATGCTCGACATGCGGGACGTCGAGCTCTTGCCGGGTGAACTGCAGTTGTTTGCGGTGGGATTTCTCAGTTCGGCGATCGTCGGGTATCTGACGGTGAATTTTCTACTGAAATACCTGGCGAGTCACAAACTCGACATTTTTGCCTGGTACCGTCTTGTGATTGCCGCCGCGCTGTTCTATTGGTTGTAAAGTTCGAGAATCTCCCATGTCCTGGCTTCGCCGGTCGTTTGTTACGGGTTTTTTCGTCTCCGTGCCTCTGGTGGTCAGCGTCGCGGCCATCCTGTGGATGTTCCGCATCGTCGACGGCCTGACCGAAGGGCTGTACGAGCGGTGGACTGGAGTGCACATCCCCGGATTGGGGTTGTTGACTACGCTTGCGGTTGTGCTGGTCATCGGGGTGATTGCGACCAACGTGATTGGCCGACGCATTCTCGGGCGTGGTGAACAGGTTTTGATGCATGTGCCGGTGTTTCGCACGGTGTATGCTCCGATCAAGCAACTGATCCTGGCGTTTTCACCGGATAATGAGTTTGGGTTCAAGCGGGTGGTGATGGTCGAGGACGGTTCGCGTGGTTTTATGCTGGGGTTCCTGACCAAGGAGTTCACCGTGGACCGAGGTGACGGACCAGAGCCATTTGCGGCGGTGTATGTGCCGACCAATCACCTGTATCTTGGTGATGTGATTGTTTGTCCGGTTGCGCGGGTCAGCTTTCCCGACATGACCGTTGAGCAGGGGATTCGGGTGTTTTTGACCGGCGGGATGGGGTTGCAGGGAGCGCTGAAAAGTTCGGCCGTCCATTCGGGCCATTTTCCGGAAACCGGTGTCTAACCCCTCTAAGCGAAGCTTTTGAGTGTTCGTTGATTGACACAATTTTTCGGACCTGACTATAATCCCGGGCTTCGTTAGGCTTTTGAATAAAGTGTCAGGGCGCAGGAGGTAACCGTGCCAGGTGAAATGTTCGGAGACGTGAGCAACCCCACCGTACGAGTGGGCACCAAGCAGTGGTACACGGTGCCGTTGTCGATTTTGGTGCACACCATTGCGCTCGGGTTGATGGTTGTCATTCCGTTGCTGGCCTCGGATGTGTTGCCGACGCCGCAGTCGGTCATGGCGTTTGTGGCGTTGCCGCCACCCCCGCCACCACCCCCGCCGCCCCCACCGCCACCGGCAGCTCCGACGCCGCCGACCCCGACGCCTGATGTGAATCCGACGGCCGCGCCCATTGAGGCGCCTGCTGATGTCAAACCTGAGCCGCCGCCTCGCCCGGTGGCCGGCTCGATTGGAGTGGTTGGCGGTGTCGCCGGTGGCATCCCCGGCGGTGCCTTAGGTGGCGTCGTTGGAGGCATTCCTGCACCGCCGCCGCCGCCTCCGCCCCCCTCGCAGCCGGTGCGTGTGGGCGGCCAGATCAAGGAACCCAAAAAGACCAAGCACGTGGCACCGATTTATCCGCCGATTGCCCAGTCCGCTCGCGTGCAGGGCGTCGTGATCATCGAGGCGACGATTGGCATCGATGGCCGTGTGACCAATGCGCGGGTTATTCGTCCGGTGGCACTGCTCGACCAGGCCGCTTTGGAAGCCGTGAAGCAGTGGGTGTTTACGCCGACGATGCTCAACGGTCAGGCGGTTCCGGTCATCATGACGGTCACGGTCAACTTCACGCTGCAATAAATCGCGCCATTTCGGTCGTTCGTTCTTTTGTATGGTTCTCGGGTTGGTTGGGTAGGTTTCTAGTTTTTCGGAGGCAGTAAATGGGTGGTATGGATCTGATGCACATGTGGGAACAGATGGGCTTCATTGCGAAGGCCGTCGCGTTCATTCTGGTTTTCATGTCGATGTGGTCGTTTGGCGTGGCCATTGAGCGCTACTACACGTTCTCGCAGGCGAAAAAACAGTCCAAGCTGTACGCCCCCCAGGTGGCCAAGCACCTCAAGGAAGGTCGCCTGAAGGACGCACTGACTGTCTCGCAGTCGAAGACCTACCAGTACAGCCATCTCGCGAAGGTCGTGCTTGCCGGTCTGCAGGAGTACCAGTTCCAGGTGGACTCCGGTGCCACGCTCACGCGTGACGACCTTGTAGACACCGTGCGCCGCTCGATTCAGCGTGCCACGGCTCTGACGGCCAACGACCTCAAGAAGGGCATCCCCGCACTCGCCACCATCGGCGCGACGGCTCCCTTCGTCGGTCTGCTCGGCACGGTCGTCGGTGTTATCAACGCGTTCGCCGGTATCGGCAGCACCGGGTCGGCCGGCCTGGGCGCCGTCTCCGCCGGTATCTCGGAAGCGCTCATCGAAACCGCACTCGGGTTGGTCGTGGCCATCCCCGCCGTGTGGCTCTACAACTACTTCAGTGGCGCGCTCGAGTATTTCAACGTCGAGATGGACAACTCGTCGTCGGAACTCGTCGACTACTTCATCAGGAAGACCTCGTAAAGGGAGTTACCCATGTCGATGGACGTTGGGGGCGCCAAAGGCGGACCCAAATCAGACATCAACGTCACCCCGCTGGTGGACGTCATGCTTGTGCTGCTCATTATCGTGATGTTGATCGCGCCGATGTTGCAGAAGGGTGTTGATGTCGCTCTGCCAGAGGCGAACAATTCCGGCGACAAGCCGGATACGGCGGACCAGACGGTCGTCCACATTGGAGCCGACAGTCAGCTGTATGTGAACGCGCTGAAGGTCACCGAATCTGAAGCGGTCTTGCGTCTCCAGGCGACCTTGGAGACAAAAGCCGACAAGATCGTCTACCTCAAGGGTGACAAGGAAGCTCCGTACGGCGCCATCATGAAGATGATGGATGCGCTGCGGGCGGCCGGGATAGAGTCGGTCGGACTCATCACGGAGAAAAAGGGCGGCAACGTCACGGAAGGGGGGGGGCAGTAATGGCACACCATCACTTGCACCACGGCGCCGAGAAGAGCATTCAGGTCTCGAAGTCCGAAGCCTCGTCGGAGATGAACGTGACGCCGCTCATCGACGTCCTGCTCGTGCTCCTGGTCATCTTCATCGCCGCACTTCCGCTCACACAGAAGGGGCAGGACATCAACCTGCCGCTGGAAGTGAACAAGAACGCCAAGGCCGCCGACGTGCTTGGGCAAATCGTCATCGACTACGGGGCGGATCGCCGCCTCACGGTGAACAAGACCGAGATTTCGATTGGCCTGCTGCAGGAACACCTGCGGACGCTCTTCGAGACCCGTAACGAGAAGACGGTGTTCATCATCGGCGACCCCGCAGTCAAGTACGGCGACATCGTCGCCATCATTGACGCCGCCTCGGGCGCCGGGGTGACCAAGGTCGGTATTGTGACGACGGGCATGCGAGCCGGCGCGTAGACGCGGCCGTCAGCTTCGGCTGGAACTTCGAGCGCGCTCAGGGACTCCCTGGGCGCGCTTTTCTTTGTACGGGCCTGACGATTCGAGGTCCAGAGGTCCAGGAGTCCAGCAGGGGGTCTTTGCCCGCCTTTGTCCGCCTTTGGAGCTGCCGGGCTTCAGCCCGGCAGTCTGCGTCGGGCTGAAGCCCGACGGCTCCGAAGGCCGGTCGCTACCGCCGAACCTGGAAGTTTCAGCTCCATTTCTCGACCAGTCCCCTGGCCCCCCCCCCCCCCCCCCAGAGGCGGGCCCAAAA
>JBKJTD010000232.1:0-14227 GCA_046590915.1 Vicinamibacterales bacterium | reverse complement strand
TGACGGTCTCGTGCGTCGCGGCGACAGTCCGAGCGCCGAAGATCCCGGTCCGGTGATTGCCGGCCTGGTGCGGTGGCTGCTGGCCGGCAATCACCGGACCGGGATCTTCGGCGCTCGGACTGTCGCCGCGACGCACGAGACCGTCAAGCACCAGAGCCGTCGCGCGTGTATTGCTGTGCCAGATCCAGCCCAGCGCATCAGCGTTCAGTTCCTGCACGTGCGTCTCGTCACCCTCCACCCGAAGCGCGTTGGTGACGCGCGCGAGCGTGGCCCGATATCGCGGGCCGCGATCCTTCGCGGCCGCGAGTGCGTCCAGCAGATACGACAGCGCAAACACGGGCATGCGGTCGGCGGCGGCAATCAGACGCGTGATGTGGGAGTCCTGAGTGCGACCCCACTCACCGAGCACCTTCACGGCAAACGCCTGCGACGCCGCCCACACCGGAATCATCTCGATCTGCGCCGGTGGCGTCGTTTGCGCGAGTACCTGTTCGAGGTAGTCGAGCGCACGATCAACGACCTGCTGATCGGGCGCGACACCCAAATCCCGTCCCGCGCGGATCACGTGGAGGACGTACGCGCTTAGATACGGGTCGGCAAAGCAGGTCGACTTTGACCACAGCGCGAATCCGCCGTTGTTGCACTGGAACGAGGGCAGGTCGTTCAACAACTGTGTCGCGCGTGTGCGGTATTCCGCCGGTGGCACGGTGCCCACCGAGAACGCGTGGCCCAGATCGGCGGCAAGCAGGAACGCAAACGCGGCGGACGCCTTCTGCTCCGCGCATGGATACGGGTAGTTCACCAGGTAATCGACGCCGCCGGCCATGCCGACCAGCGCAGTCGATGACCAGTCAATAGTCAGTCCCCCCATCGTCGCACTGAGGTTCGACGGCAGTTCGATCGGCTGCGTCCAGGTGGACGCCGTCTGAGCAAATGCGGCGAGGGTCGCTGAGGGCGCCGGTGCAATGACGGGCACGACGGCTTCGAACGCGTCGGTGTTGGAGCCAAGCGTGACGCTGACCTGCACCCGCGCCTGACCGGTTCTGCGGGCGACTGCCGCAAACCGCACATCGACACTGCCGGCGGGGCCAATCGGCACCTGCTGCGTGGCTGTGCCCGTCAGTTCCACGAGGGATGGGTCCAGAGTGCGAATGGTGACGGTGGCGTTGCCACCCGTGTTGAGCGTGTTGGTCACCACCGCGCCAAACGACGCCTGGTCGCCGGGTCGGAGGAATCGAGGATACGTGCCCAGCAATGTGACGGGTTTGCTGACCGTGATCTCCGCGGCGCCAGATCCGAATCGCGACGCGGCATCGCCGGCGACGGCCATAATTCGGTACGTCGTCAACGATTCCGGCAGCGTGATATCGCTCGTGGCGGTGCCATCGGCGTTGGTGATGACGGAGCCGAGCCAGAACGCGAGCGGTCGGAAGTCCTGCCGGACGTTGGACGCGGCGCCCCCGCCACCACCCGCGTCGGCGCCCTTGGGCGTCAGGACGCGACGGGACACGATGCGCTGGCGGCTGTCGCTGTTCATGACTTGCAGGGCCTTCTCCTGATAGACGGCCTTCAGCACGTCAGGCGCCTGATAGTCGGTCAGCGACAACACACCGTAGTCCACGGCCCACAGCGTGACTTCGCTGCGCGTGGGCTTCGACGTGGCGTCGGTGACCTTGAGCGACACCTTGGCGGTATTGGCTGGTCGGTATTCAGCACGGTCAGCAGAGACGGCCACCGTCAGCTTCTTGGTGGCGTCTTCAACCTTGAGTTCGGTGTAACCCAATCGGAACTGCGGCTTCCCAGGGTCACTGCCGTCAGCGCCGAAGTCAGTCGACGTACGGCCCCGCACAAGCAACACCGAGACGTACACGTTCGGGATCTCCGCCTCCGACAATGGCACCTCAACCGTCTGTTGGGTGGATGTCAACGCGAATCGCCGATGGCTCCGCACGCCTTCGCGTTCCACCGTCAGCAGGGCTGTGGCGGACTCCCATGGCGACTCAATCATGATGCGGGCGCGATCGCCGGGTTTCCACGTCTGCTGTTCGGGTGTCAGCGTGATCCGATTGTGATCAAACCGCTGCCATGCGGTGTAGCCCTCGCCGGTTCCGTAGAACTGCTTCTCGGTCATCGTCGCCCGGCCCTCGGCATCACGAGCCGTCGCCCGCATGATGTACGAACCCGCTTCAGGCACTGCGACCTGCACTGCGACCGGCTGTGCGGCCGTCGTGGTCGTCCAGGTGCCCGCTGGCGTCTCAATGCGGGTGGATTCCCAGCGATAGAACCCATTGCCCTCGGCGATCCGCACCGAATTCCACTGCATTTTGAACAACGAAAGCGCCACAGGCACGCCGGTCACGGGTTGTCCGTTCACATCCGCAGCAACCACACCGAACGATGTGCCGGTCGCCGCGTTCACAAAGTAGTCCGTGTGCCCCAGACCGACGTAGATCGCCGCCGGATGCACCACGACCGACGAGCGATTGGCGATGCGCTGCCGTGACACGTCTTCAACTTCCGCTTCGAACGTATAGCGGTAAGGGCGGTCGGTGACCTCGGTGACGATACGTGTGGTGAAGCGGCCTTGTGCACTCGTCGTGGCGTTATCCGACGCAAAGGCGCCTGCAGGGGGTGTGTCACTGAACCATGCGCCGAACGCCCACTGCGCCTGCGGATATTTTTCACGGATAGCGGCCGGCACACCGGCATCGTGATCACGGGTGACCGTCCAACGCACGGGACGGCCGGCCACGGCAGACCCGAAAAGATACTGCGCCGTCGCGCCCGCTTCGATCGTTCCGCCACCCACCGCTCGTGCCATCGTCATTGTGGTGTCCACGCGGAAGTCGGGTTTGCGGTAGGCGGCGACAAGAAAGTCGCCGTCGATGCGCCGGAGCCATTCGTTTTCGCTTGTCGCACCAGGGCGGACACCGGCCCACACGACCGACGTGCGGTAGGTGCCGAGCACGGCGCTTGCGGGCGGTGTCCACGTCCACTCGGTAGTGCTCCAGTCGTTGAGTTTGACGTCACGTTCGTCCACGAGCTGGTCGCGACTGTTGGTTGTACGCACCTTCAGGGCGGTGCCTGCAGGAAGCAGGCGAATCCCGCTTGCACTGTCCGTGCGCACGATGGCCTTGAAGTGAATCTCTTCGCCCGGGCGGTAGACGCCGCGGTCACTGAAGACCGAGCCGCGCAGCAACGGGTCCGCTTCGTTGAGGTCGAAGGGCAGGTCGAAGTCCCAGGACTCGATGCCTTCGTTCCAGTCGGAGCCGACGTAGGCCACGTCGCCGTCTTTTTCGGCCATCACCAGAAATGAGAAGGTCCAAGTGTCATCGACTTTCCGAAGCGGCAGGGCCGGTGCGATCGCGATGCCGTCGTTGTTGGTCTGTCCGCGCCAGACTCGAGTGTTCTCGGTGTTGATGATCGAGATCGCCGCGTTGGCGACCGGCAGTCCGGTGTCGAGCGTGGTCACAAAAACCAGCGTGTTCTGCGGGCTGTCTTTGACCGACAGGCCCATGTTGGTGGCCTGGACGATCGTGGCGCGCGGGGTGGTGTCGGTGGTGTCGCTTGATGCGCCGGTGATGGCCGTGCCGGCCCGGACTGCAGCCCAGACAAGGCCGGTACCTGACGAAGGCAGCACCGGCGTGAGGTCGATGCCGTGGGCCTGAATGGCATCCGGGCGAACGTTGAGCCGGCGCTGTGTCCCTGGGCCCACCGGTGCGAGCCGGAACCCGGTCTCAGAGGCACCACTCTGCAGTAGTTGTAGCGTGGGCATCAGCGTGTCGGGCGTCAGGCGCTGCAGCCACTGCGTCACGGTGGAGAAGTTGCGCGCGGAGAACGGGAGCACAGGCCCGCCGCTGCGCTCCCAGACTCCGTGTCCGTCGCCAAAACTCACGAAGGGCCGGTGGCGCTCGTTCTCGACGATCGCAATCCACGTGTACCCCAGTCGCTGACCGTCGCTGGCGGTCAGCGACGGATCGAGCCGGATGCGCCATGTCGTGGCTGGCGGCTGCGTGTCGAATCCGACACTCTCGATGCTGTGTGTGGATTCGACGACGGTCGCCAGGGGGGCTTTGGCTCCGGCCTGCCGTCGGACGTCGACTTCGGGCGTGGCGGTGATGTTGCGCACCGCCAGTGCGCGCGAAAACTCAGCGGCGGCGACGTCGCGAAAAAACGTGATCGACTGCCATCGTGATGGGTCGCAGGCGTCGCGGCATGACGACCGTGTGTCGACGAAAAACGCGGGTTCAAGTTCGATCCGCGTGGACTGCGGTTCGGCCGGCAGGGCTGCACCCGCAGGACTCGGCATTCTGGTATCGAGCGTCAACTGCAGCCAGGATTCCGGCGGTGGGGCACTGACGGTTTCGACCATCACGACCGTGTCTTCAACCGGGAACCGTTGCGTGTCCCACGCGGACGCCAGTCGAATCTGCACCGCACTGGCCAGCCCGGCGGCACGGCGGGTCGCGGCGACCTTGGCCTGGAACGCCGCCAGACCCGCGGGGTCGCCGGTCTTGAGTCGCGCGAGTTCGCGATCGGTGTAGGTGGGGGGCTCCCAGTCGTGCGCTTCGTGCCGCACCCGCAGATGTGCAAGCACGTCAGCAGGCCGCACGCGTTGGTTGAACCGGAGTGCGATCGTGACGGGCCCGTCAAATCGATCGGACCGTCGCGCCCATTCCGTCGACACCAATCGTACGGTTGGCGTTGTGAACTGGAAGCGGAACGGCGTTCCGAGCCTGCGGCCCGCGGCACTGGTCGCACCCGCATCCACGGTGACCGTGTACGTGGTTGCGTCGGGCAGCGGCGCGGCCGGGTCCGGTGTGAAGAGCAAAATCGTCGTGCCGGACCAGCGGAACTGCCCGGCGATTCGCGGCGTGATCGACACCCAGGAAATCTGCGGGTTGGCCGGCGCCCGGCCAAGCGCCACCATCGGCTCCGAGAAGATCAGGCGAATTTCGTTGGCATCCGACCGCTGATTCACCTCGCCGCGCGGGCTGGCGTCGATGACGGTCAGCGGCGTGTTCTGAGCGGAGCTTGAAAGAGTGGAAATGAACAGGAGGGCGGCAATCAGGCCAAGACGACGCATCCGGTTGATCATATGCCCTTGATGCGAATTCCCTTGCGGTCGGGACCCCATGTTCGTGCGACGTGAATGTCCACGCGTCGATGCCGCCGGGACGTGTCGAGTTGTCCGGCGTGCAGCGTCACCGTCCGCCAGCCTTCGCTCAGTGAGAAGCGATCGACCAACCGGCCGTCGACATAAAAGGACGCCTGCACGGTGAACTGCGCGTGCCCCGCCACCTCAAACGAGACCGAGTCACGGCCCGAGGGCACAAAAAAACTGGCGCGGCCGCCGGTCCAGCCGTCTCCGTGAATGCCGTGCCGGTAGGCAGCGACCCAGGCCGGGTCGCGCAGCGACCACGCTGCAGCCACAAGCAGCCCAAGCGAGACGATGACGACCGATCGGCGAGTCATGGCCATCGCAGCAGGACCGCGGAGTAGTCGGGCCACGTGGTGTACTGGAACGGAATGAGTCCGTTCCAGTACTGCAGCATCTGAAAGAGTGAAAGGGCCACACACGCGGCGACAAATCCGGTGCCGGCCCAGCGCAATGGTGGGCGGGCGGTGGTCAGGCGGTACAGGGCGGCCGCCATCGGCAGCGAGAGCAACGGGAGAATGTCCGTGAATCCGCGGTGACCATAACTCCCCCCGAACTGCCAGTCATACCAGCTGCCCACGAGCCACGTCAGCGAGACGAACACCGCCAGCGTGGGCCCCTGAAATGACCGCAGTGACCCGCGCATCAGGAACAGCCCTGCGACGCACAGGAGCAGCACGGGCGACCAGAAAAAGAGTCCCTTCGGCAACCAGAAGAGTACGCCGACAATCTCGGGCGATCCGAAGCTCATGGTGGCGGGCAGCAGCGAATACGGACTCACCATCCACGAGTCCGTCACAGCCTTGTAGAGCGCGAGTTGCGGAAACGCCACGACCAAAGCGACAAGACCCGCTCCGGCGATCGACGTCCGTCGTTCCCAGAGCTGAGATGGCCGGTACAACGCAGGGATGAGCAGCAACAAGAGGTGGCTGTGTCGCACAAGAAACAATGCACCGACGACGAGTCCGAGCAGCAGTGTCGTCGCTCGGGTCGGAGACGACCACCAGCGTTCCGTCACCCACAGGAGCGAGGCCGCGAGGAAAAATCCGTACGCGTGACTGAACGTCGCGTCGAGGGTGAGGTAGTGAAAGTAGTTGGTGCCGAAGGTGATCGTCGCCAGCGTCGCGAGGACAACGCCGCCAGTGACATGTCGTTGCAGCACACGGGCGAGAATCGCGAGACCGGCAGTGCCGTAGCAGAGGCCTGAGAGACTCGCGGCCATCTGGTAGTAGAGCGAAAACCCGTCGGGTGGAAGGTTCGACCAGAGCGTGAGCGCGTGCGCGATCAGGAAAAACGGGAGCATCAATACCGCCACGCCGATGGGATGCGGATTGAGCCACCAGCTCGTGTTGGGCCACCTCAGGATGCCCGTGTATTCCGGATACGCGCCGCCAAACTGATCATCGGCCGTCGCCCAGAGACGAGGGCTGCCGTGCAGGACGATCGACGGCAGGTAGACGTGATAGCTGATGCCGTCCGAACGGATCGGCTGATCGGCCAGCCCACGCCGATACACCTCAACCTGGGCGACCAGCCCTGCGCAGAACACCAGCAGGATGAACAGGCGCAGAGCCGGACGCATGGATCAGTCGATGAACGGTCAGCGCTCGCGCTTGCGTGGTTTGAAGTCGCCGGCGTATCCCGCTTTGGGCTTCGCCTTGAAACCGCCGGCCGATTTGAATCCCGGCTTCTTGAATCCGCTACCTTCGGACTTGAACCCGCCCGCCGCCTTGAAACCACCGGCTTTGTAGCCGCCAGACGGTTTGAAGTCCCCGGACTTCTTGTACGGCGCCTTGCCATAGGCCGGCTTGCCTCCCGGGCGCGGACGTGACCGGTCATCGCCGCCACCCGATCCGGCCGGCATGGTCTTGATCTCAACGACGTTGCCACGAATCTTCTTGCCGCGCAGGGCAGAGACCACCGTGTCGACGTGGGCTTCCGCAATGTCGACCGTCGAGAACGTCGGGTTGATCCGAATCGCGCCGATGTTGCCCGAGTCGATGCCTGATTCACCAGCGATCGCGCCGACAAGATCGCCGGGCCCAACACCGTCTTCTTCGCCGACGCTGAACGCCAGCGTGACCTTCGGACCCTCATCACGCGGACCACGCGCCGACCGCATCTGCCGCTCGCCTTCATCGTCGGTCGTGCGCGCACCGCGGAACGAGGAGGACTCCCGGGGACTGCGGAAATCCGAGCCCTCGGCACTTCGAGGACTCCGGAACTCCTGGACTTCGGGACCTCGGGACTTCGGGGCCTCGGGTTGCGCCTTGTTGTCCTCGTCCTGCGCCATCGCCAGCGCGGCGGCTGCGATGTCTGCGAGGTCAAAGTCCTCGGTCAGCGACATCACAAACGCCTTGTACTCGTCGAGGCCGCCGGTGACGATGCGCTCCTGGAGAGAGGCGCGCGTGGTTTCGAGACGCTTCGCCTTGAGGGCGGCGAGCGTCGGCAGTTCCTTGCGTTCCAGGGTCTGCTTGGTCACCGACTCGATGAATCGCAGGGTGCGCTGCTCGCGCGGATCCACCAGCGTGATCGCCACCCCCTCACGACCGATGCGGCCGGTACGGCCGATGCGGTGCACGTAGACCTCTGGAGCCGTCGGGATGTCGTAGTTGATGACGTGGGAAATGTGGTCGATGTCGAGACCGCGCGCGGCCACATCGGTGGCCACGAGCACATCCGCCTTGTCCTCGCGGATCATCTGCATGACGCGGTCGCGCTGCCGCTGTTCCATCCCGCCATGCAGCGCCTGTGCCGCGTAGCCATGGGACTTGAGGGTGTCCGTCAGTTGATCCACTTCCACACGCGTGCGGCAGAAGACGATCGCCGATGCGGGGGCTTCAAATTCCAGAATGCGGTTGAGCGCGAACGACTTCTGCTGTCTCGACACCAGGTAGGCAACCTGCCGCACGCGGGCGACTTCGCCCGGCGCGCGCTTGGCGGCCTTGATGTTCACGCGCTTCGGTGACTTCAGGTGTTTCTCGGCAATCGCACTGATGCGCGCCGCCATCGTCGCGGCAAACAGCGCGGTCTGGCGGGTCTTGGGCGTGGCCGAGAGCAACAGGTCGAGATCCTCGGCGAAACCCATGTCGAGCATTTCGTCCGCTTCGTCGAGGATGAGCACTTCGAGCGCATCAAGCACGAGTGTCTGACGCTTCAGGTGATCGAGCGCGCGGCCCGGTGTCGCGACCACGACGTCTGCGCCACGGCCCAGCGATCGAATCTGCTGACCCATGGGCGCGCCACCGTAGACGGGGACCACCGTGAGCGAGGTCTGTTTGGAGTATTTGTGAATAGCTTCGGCGACCTGCATCGCGAGTTCACGAGTCGGCACCAGAATCAACGCGCGCGCAGGACCACGTTTCGGCGTGGGTTCCGTCAGCAGGCGGTGGAGCAGGGGCAGCGCAAAGGCTGCGGTTTTGCCCGTTCCCGTGCCAGCCTGACCAATGAGGTCCCTGCCGGTGAGGAGCAGGGGAATGGCCTCGGCCTGAATGGGCGTGGCTTCTTCGTAACCGAGGGCGGTCACCGCAGTGACCAGTGATTCGTGCAGACCCAGGGACGCAAATGTTATCGACTTTTTTTCAATCTCGGACACCCCTCAATTGTACCGGGGATTGCGTCGCCCTGGGAGCCTGTTCCGCAGGCCGGAAGAGCACGCCAGACTGACCGCAAACGAGCCTACAGCGCCGGTTTGCCCTTGATCACGCCGATTTGAATCAGCAGTCCGGTGAAGTCGTACATCCGGCGTTCATGCAGCACCAGGCCGTCCTCCATTGTGAAGAGACGAACGCCCTGGATCCGGAACTTCCGGTTCGTGCCGTCAAAACCCATGAAGGTGCCGACGTGCGTGGCATCCACCATGAATGGTTCCGCGACACGGCTGCCGTCAATCAGGAGGGCTTCACCCTGGTAGTCCCAGTCGGGAAAGATGGCGAACAGCGTCTCGTAGGATTTGCGAATCGCCTCGCGCCCTTCGAGGCGTCCGAACATCGGACTGTCCAGTGTGCCGTGGGCATGGTGGCCGCCCGCCAGCGCCTTTGCCTCCCTGGCGACCCACGATTGCTTGCGCTCAGCGAAAAACGCGGAAATCTGTTCCCTGGTCATGGCAGCCTCCCCGGTTCCTGGTTTGGAGGGATATTGTAGTCCGCGACTCCGAAGTCATACACCTTTGTTACGATGACGGCAGGAGATTCCGCACATGGACGACACGGTCACGCTCGTCGACTCGCTGCGTCGCCAGGGCGAGCGCGTGTGGGATGTAGTACCCGACGTCGGGCTGGCGCTGCTGCTGCTCGCACTGGGTTGGGTGCTCGCCCGGTTCGCGCGCAAGGTGGTCGTGCGCCTGCTGAGAGCCCTGCGCGTGGACGAAGTGGCGGAGCGTGCGGGCGTCGAGGATTTTCTCGTTCAGGGGGGCGTGCAATATACGGCCGTCACGCTGATTGCCGGCACCGTGTACTGGCTGATCCTCCTCGGTGTCTTTATTGCGCTGCTTGATGCACTCGGTGTGCGCGCCGCCGGCGAGTTGTTCGCACGGCTGGTCCAGTTTGTGCCCAACGTCATGTTGGCTGTCGGCATTCTCGTCTTCGGGTCTCTTCTGGCTCGGGTCATCGGTGGCATCGTGACCAGCTACTTGAGCAATGTCGGCAGCACGACCGCTGAACCCCTGGGCGCGCTGGCGCGGTACGCGATGTTGATTTTTGTTGTGTTCATGGCCGCTGAGCAGGTGGCCATCGGCAGCGCCGTGCTGGTCTCGGCGTTTCAGATTGCCTTCGCCGCCGTGTGTCTCGCCGCAGCACTTGCGTTCGGATTCGGAGGGCGAGACTGGGCGGCCCGGGTCATCGAGCGTCACACCCGGAAGTAATCGGTTCATGATCATCGACTGTCACACGCACCTGAATTTTTACGACGACGAAACGGTCGATGACCTCGCCGGCTGCCTCACGCGCATGCAGACGACGATGCGCCGGAATCGAGTGGATGTGGCACTGGTGCTGACGTCCTACAAGGTGACCCCCGGACGCCCGTCCACGCGGGCAGTGATCAACGTCACGCGCCACCTGCCAAACATCCATGTCGTGGCCGGGGTGTCGTGGAAGACGCTGTCACAGGGCGACCTTGACGAGTGGCGGCAGATGCTGCAGGCCGGAGAAATCAAGGGGCTCAAGCTGTATCCGGGATATGAGCCCTTTTATCCCGCCGATCAAAAATTGGAGCCCGTGTACCGGCTGGCTGAAGAGTTTGACGTGCCGGTGATGATCCACTGCGGTGATACGTATTCGCCTACCGGCAAAGTGAAATTCGCGCACCCGCTGAACGTGGATGAGGTGGCGGTCGATTTTCCAAAGGTGAAGTTTCTGATTTGCCATCTGGGCAATCCGTGGTTTCACGACTGCATGGAAGTCGTCTACAAGAACGAAAACGTATATACGGATATTTCAGGACTGACCCTCGGCGATTTTTCCGACCGGTTCGAGGCGTACATGCGGCAGCAGATCAAGGAAATGCTGTTGTGGGGCATGAACCCAGGCAAGGTGCTCTACGGTACAGACTGGCCCCTGGCGTCGATGGATTCTTATCTCCAGTTTGTGGATGAGCTCAAACTGCCGCCAAAGGATCGCGCCCTGATGCTGTTCGAGAATGCCGCCAAGCTGTTCAAACTGGACATCCCGGCATCGCCGACAGGGTTCGGCGCACTGCTGAGGGGATTTTGAGCGAACCGTGGGCAGCGCTGCGGCGCATCGACGGGTATCTTCCCCTTGAAGACCACGGGTTGATCGGGGATGGATCCACCGCCGCTCTGGTCGCCCGTGACGGAACGGTCGTGTGGTTGTGCGCCCCGCGTTTTGATTCACCACCACTGCTGTGCTCGCTGCTCGACACGCGACGCGGTGGTCATTTCAAGGTGGCTCTCGAGGGGCTGACGGCCGCGCGGCAGTACTACGAACCCGACACCGGCATCCTCGTCACCGAACTCCAGAGCCCACACGCGAGCGTGCGCATTACCGACGCGATGACGTTTGTCCCAGGCGCGATCCTGGTCGACGAACGCGAGATGGCGCGTGGGGAACTGTTGCGACGGATTGAGGTGCTTCGCGGACCGGCCACCGTGGAGATCCAGTTGGCGCCCAGAACCACGGCGCCGGATCCCGCGATTGATCTCGACTCAGATCTGCCGCTGACCGGATGGTCCACGCGACTCGACCTGGCCGAGGGGCGTGTCGGATGGGTCGCGCTGCGCTGGTGCCCGCAGCAGGAGGCCGATGGTTTTGAGGCCGTCATGGAACGCACACGACAGGCGTGGTTGTCGTGGGCGACCAACATTCAGTACGACGGTCCGCAGCGCGCGCTGGTGCGCCGCTCGGCGCTGACACTCAAGCTGCTTGATTATTTCGGCAACGGCGCCATCGTCGCCTCCCCGACATCGTCGCTGCCTGAGGCGATTGGCGGTCCCAGAAACTGGGACTACCGGTACTCGTGGATCCGTGACGCGGCGTTTTCAGTGGACGCACTGCGCGCGATCGGTCTGGTCGACGAGGCCCGTGGGTTTTTGCACTGGGCGCTGCGGGCCTTTGCGGGCAGTGGAAGCCCCCGGGTCTTGTACACGGTGGAAGGGACTGCGCCGGAGCCGGAATGGATCGACTCCACGCTGGAAGGGTACCGAGGGTCCGGTCCGGTTCGATGGGGCAACGCCGCCGCCGATCAAATTCAGCACGATGTCTTTGGTGAGATCGTGGACTGTGCGTCGCAATGGGCCCGGTTGCAGGGCGACATCACGCCGGACCTGTGGGCACAGTTGCGGCCACTGATCGATGCGGCGAGCCTCGCGTGGCGATCGCCTGATCAGGGCATCTGGGAGGTACGAACACCAGGGCGGGTCTTCACCTACTCCGCAGCGGTCTGTCAGGTCGCGCTCGACCGTGGCGCGTCGCTTGCGGAACGCTTTGGTCTCGACGGCGATGTCGCCGGATGGCGCAAGTCGGCCGACGAAATTCGAGAGGTCATCATCCACGAGTCATGGGATGAGGACGAACGGATGTTCACCGAGCACCTCGGTGGCGGCAATGCGGACGCGAGCATGTTGACGCTGCCGCTCCGCAAAGTCGTGCCCGCGCGGCATCCGCGCATGGTGTCGACCACGTCGGCGGTCGTGCGGCGACTGGGCGCTGGGAATGGGCTGCTGTATCGGTACCTGCCCAATAAATCTCCGGACGGACTGCCGGGCCATGAGGGCGCGTTTTTGTTGTGCAGCTTCTGGTTGGTGGACAACTTCACGTTGCAGGGGCGGCTCGACGAAGCGCACGCGTTGTATGACTCGTTGTGCGCCCGTGCCAACGCCGTCGGTCTGCTGCCGGAGCAGATCGACCCGCCGACCGGCGCCTTCCTCGGGAATTTCCCGCAGGCGTTCAGCCACGTCGGTGTGATTCAAAGCGGCGTACGTCTGGCGGCCGCTGGCCGCCCGTAGATCTTCGGGAGCTGCCTGGCTTCAGCCCGGCAGAGATCCGTCGGGCTAAAGCCCAACGGCTCCGAAAGACGCGCCGAGGCGCGCGATCACATCGGCGGTGACCGCCTCACGGGAGCCGGGGATGCTGCACGCAGCGGCATTGATGTGCCCGCCGCCGCCAAACTGCACAGCGACCGCGCGGACGCTGACCTCACCCTTTGACCGCATGCTGACGCGATGCTGGCTGTCGGTCTGCTTGCGCACCAGCGCGACGGCAAGGACATCCTTCGCGCCGAGCGGCAGATTCACCAAGCCGTCGGTGTCGTCACTGGTCGCGCCACACGACGCCAGAATGTCATCGTCGTAGTACAGCACCGCGAGGCGGCCGTCATGGTGCAGCTCCATCGCGTTCAGGAGCGCGCCCGTGAGGCGGATGCGCCCTATCGAGAAGCTGTCGAAGATCTCGCGCGACAGCTGCGCGACCGACAGGCCGGTCGCAGCGATTCGCGCACAGATCCGGAACGTGCGCTCGGAAATGGGACCGTGCCGGAATCCGCCGGTGTCGGTGGCGATACCCAGATAGAGGTGTGACGCGATTTCCCGCGTCCACGGCACGCCCAGTGCGTCGATGACATCGGCGACCATCTCCGCACAGGCCGCCGCCGAAAGGTCGAACCAGTTGACCGAGCCATACATCGCGTTGCCGATGTGATGGTCGATATTGATGAGGGTCGGACGTTCAAGGCCGGCGACTTCTGTCCGTGTCAGGTCTCCGCACTCCATGACGATGGTCGCTTCATCCGCGGGCGAGAGGCCGCCCACGGGTGGTACGGCCGCCGCCACAACGATGCGCTCCATCCCAGGGAAGCCAAGATACGCCGCGGGCGCAGCGTCTTTGTTCACAATCCGGACGTGTTTGCCCAGCGCATCGAGCGCAAACGCCATCGCCAACTGGGAGCCGATGGCGTCACCGTCTGGTCGTGCGTGTGATGTCAGAAGAAAGTGGTCGTGCGCGCGAATGGCGGCTGCGACGTCGGCTGGGGATCCACTGATCGCGGAGTTCACGTTCACTCCGCGCTACGTTTGTCGGGGCCGTCGTCTGCCGAAGCTGCAGGGTCAGCCTCGTCCGGAGTCTCGCGTTCGTCGCGTTCCTTTTTGAGGTCGAGCAGGATCTGCTCAATGCGATCCTGATGTTCGATCGACTCGTCGTAGAAGAACTGCAGATCCGGCACGCGGCGGAGGCGAACACGCGATCCGATTTGACGACGCAGGAAGGGAATGGCGCGTTCGAGTGCCTTTGCCGTTTCCTTCTTCTGCTTCTCATCGCCCATCACGGTGTAGAGCACCCGTGCGAGCTGCAGGTCCGGGGTCACCTTCACGCGCGTAAGCGTGATGAACCCGATGCCGGGATCGTGCACCTGCTGCGCAAGAATCTGGCTCAGCTCCTGGCGAATCTGTTCGCCAACGCGATCAGGCCGGGAGCCCTGAGCCATTACAGAATCGCCGCAATCTTCTGGATGTGGAAGACCTCGATCATGTCGTTGACTTCGATGTCATTGAACTTGTCGAGGCTGATGCCGCACTCCATGCCCGACTTCACTTCGCCCACATCGTCCTTGAATCTACGC
>JBKJTD010000158.1:0-4822 GCA_046590915.1 Vicinamibacterales bacterium | reverse complement strand
CTTCAACATCGATAACGGCACCGGCAAGGTGCGCGGCATCTGGATGCAGAGCAACCCGCATGTGGCGCCCATCTTCGGCGCGTGGATCGCGCCGCTCAAAGACCTCGGCGTAGAGATTCTTGGCCCGCGCTCGGTGACGAGCACGGACCACACCAATATCGACCGCACAGGTGTGCCGGGGTTCCAGTTCGTGCAGGAGCGGCTCGAATACAACTCGCGCACCCACCACTCGAACATGGACTTCTACGATCGCGTCCAGGCTGACGACATGAAACAGACGGCGACCGTCGCTGCGGTGTTTGCGTATCAGGCCGCGATGCGGGACCAGAAGTTACCGAGGAAGTGAGACCGGGTGTGCAGCTCGTAGGGCGCGACCTTCAGTGTTTCGCCGTTCTGGCTCTACGCGCGGGTGCCGGCGAGTGTCTTGAGGCGCTGCAGGTCGATCTTGCCGGTGCCCAGTGTCGGGATGGCCTCGATCGGAACGAGGTCGTCGCGCTTGGGGATCCAGAGGCGTGGCAGGCCGCTGGTCATCAGCCTGTCCCAGAGTTCTGCAGGGGGGACATCCTGCCGTGTGTAGAAGACGACCAGGCGCTCACCCTTGACGTTGCACGGGACGGCAGTCACTGCTGAGGCAAGTTCGCCCAGGAGGTCGTTGATGGTGTCCTCGATCTTGATGTGGGGCACCATCTCGCCTCCGATTTTGCTGAATCTCGAAAGCCGGTCCGTGATGAAGATGAAGCCATCCTCGTCTATTCGCGCGATGTCTCCGGTCACATACCAGCCATCGATAATCGCCTCCGCCGTCCGCACGGGGTCGTTGAGGTAGCCCGCCATCATGCTGGGACCTTTGACGAGCAGGAGTCCTTCGCGATCGATGAGCGGACCTTCGCCAGTCTCGAGGTCCACGACCTTTGCCGCGACACCGGGGATTGGGTGACCCACCGAGCCGGCCTTGGTGCCCACCTGCGTTCGGTTGCCATGGATCTGATCCGGCACATTGGCTGCCACGACGGGTGCCATTTCGGTGCAGCCGTAGCCCTCGAGGAGACCGACGCCGAACGCCTCCTTGAACGCGCGGGCCAGCGGATCCCGGAGTTTCTCAGCGCCGACGATGGCGTAACGGAGATGTGCGAATTGTTCTCGTGTACATCGTCGGAGGTAGCTCTGCACAAACGTCGGTGTGCTGATGAGCATGCTGCCCTTGTAGGTCTCAGCTAGTTCGCCTACGGTCTTTGCGTCCATCGGGTTGGGGTGATACGCGACCGAACATCCCTGCAGCAGTGGAAACCAAAGTGTGCCGGTCAGGCCGAAGGAGTGGAAAAACGGCAGGACGCCGATGAAGCAGTCCTCTTGATGCATGTGGAAAATCTGCGTCAGTGATTCCACGTTGAGCAGCAGATTGGCGTGCGTGAGCACGACACCTTTGGGCACGCCGGTGCTGCCGCTTGAGAAGATGATCGCTGCGGGGCTCGACGACGACCATGCGGCGTCGCCCACACTCGCGTGCAACCAGCGCTGCGGTGTGAGTCTGGCTCGAATCAAACCGGTGATTCGTTGAAGGCTGGAGATCGACTGGCGGATGTCCTCGAGGAACACCATGTCTGGCGTGACGGCGAGTCCAGCCTTCTCGAGGAAACGCTTCGATGTGATGACAGTGGTGATGGCGGCGGAGCGTTTGGAGGCCTCCATCACGTCGGCGCCGGTCGTGAAGTTGAGATTCACCGGCACGCGGCCGGCCATCAACGTGGCGAGATTGGCGACCGCGCCGCCGACGGATGCCGGCAGCAGAAGCCCGACGCGTGCCTGCCCGGCTGTCTTCTCTCTGATGAGGCGTGACAGCAGAATGGCTCCAGTGAGCAGGCGACCGTAGGTGAGTGTCTGCCCCGTACTGTCGGCCACGGCAAGCCGTCCCCACTGACGACGCGCGGTGCGGATGAACGCATGGTGCAACTGCGCTGATGGGCGGATGCGATGGCGCATGGCCTCGGTGCCCAGTTCGCTGATGGCGAGGCGTGCTTCTCGCGCGGTGACGGAAGCCGGCAACGGCGGACCGTACGCCACGGTGACCGGATAGGGCACGTGCTCCGGCCGCTTCCAGAAGAACTTGCCTCGTTTGAAGCTGAAGACGCTGCCCCAGATGCGGTCGAGATAGACCGGGATGACGGGCACATCCAGGCCGTCAACGATGCGCTCAAATCCCCGGCGGAACGGCAGAAGGTTGCCGGTACGCGACACGGCGCCCTCGGCAAAAATGCACACGACGTGACCGTCGATCAGCTCCTGCCGTGCGTGCGCGATCGACCGTTCGACATCCACCTTGTCGCCCGCGGTGATTGGAATGCCGTGCAGGCGGCTCATGACGAAGTGCACCCCCGGGAGCCGGTAGTACGGGCCGTGGATGAGGAAGCGCACAAACCGCTGCACGCTCGCCCCAACGAGCAGGCCGTCCACCATCGATACGTGGTTGCAGACGAGCAGTGCGGGACCGTCTGTGGGCACGTACGACTTGCCGACGACCGTGATGCGGTAGGCGGTGTGAGTGAGCAGCCACAACGTAAAGCGTATGAAAAACGCCGGCAGCGTGAGCAGCACATACACGCCCCCCACGAGGGTAAAGGCACCCGCCGCCGCAAACACCGCGGGCATCGACCAACCCAGTCGGGTTCCGAAGAACCAGAGCACGGCCGATGCGAGCAGGATGCCGACCGTCTGCATGACGTTGGCCGTGGCGAGGATGCGTCCGCGCTCGTGTGCGGCCGGACGATGCTGAAGGAGTGCGTTGAGTGGGACCGCGAAGAAGCCGCCTGAGAAGCCGAGCAGAACGAGTGCTACCGCCGACCACGCGTATGAGGGGGACGAGGCCGCGAGCATCAGACTGAAGACCCCCATGCCGAGCGAGCCGAGGGGGACGAGTCCCAGCTCGATGTGCCCGCCCGAGAGCCTGCCGGCGACAAGGCTGCCGACGCCGATGCCGATCGCCAGCGCAGTGTAGAGCTGTGTCGCCGCCGCTTCGCTCACGCCCAGTGTGGTCGTCGCGTACGGGAGCATCGCGAGTTGCAGGAGCGCGCCCAGGAACCAGAAAAACGACGCTCCGACGGCGGTCATCCATAACGTGCGATCAGAAGCGAGGCGCCGAAGTCCTGTGGCAATCTCGCTCCAGGGGGCGAGCTGGAGTGTCTGCTGCGGCGCGGAGGCCGCGACCGGAGGAATTCGCAGGCTGGTCCAGACGCCGATTGCCGCGATGGTGACCAGCACCAGTCCGATGAACTCAGGCGTCGCGTGCCACGCGGTATAGACGAGCCCGCCGATGGAGGTGCCAACGATGATCGCCACAAACGTGCTCATCTCAAGGAGGCCGTTGGCGCGAGAGAGTTCGTGTTCAGGGAGCAGTTCCGGCAGGATGCCGTATTTGGCGGGACTGAAGAAGGTGGACTGCGTCGCCATGAGAAACAAGACGGCGAGCAGCAGCGGAAGGTGGCCCGTCAGGAGCGCAGGAACCGCCAGCGCCATCGCGGCCACCTCGAGCCACTTCATCCAGACCAGGACCGAGCGCTTGCCGAAACGGTCGGCGAGATGTCCTGCGTAGCCGGAGAAGAGCAGGAAGGGCAGGATGAAGATCGCGCCAACAAGGGTCACGCCCTCGACCGCGCCCATCGCGTCCATCGCGAGGAAGGACACGACCATCTTGAAGATGTTGTCGTTGAACGCCCCGAGGAACTGCGTCCACAGGAAGGACCGCAGACCCGGGTAGGCGAGCGTCTGGCGATAAGTCATCCGCGGGTAGGACGATACCCGATAAAAATGAGCTCGGAGGCGATTTCTCCGGAAATCGCCTCCGAGCTCATTTTCGGGCTTGGCAGCGAACTTGAAGGTGCGCAGGCATGGCTCATCGACGGCAGGCGGCGGGAACAGCAGGAATAGTCTTCCACGTCATCAACAGGGGGGTACGTAGGTGGCGGCTGTTCGAATCCGATCGGGAGTACCAGACATGTCTGCTGCTGCTTGGTGAGGCCCGCGAGCGATACCCGCTGGAGTTGTTCGCCTATTGCCTGATGCCCAACCACTTCCATCTTGTGGCTCGGCCCGCCGCCGATGGACAGTTGTCAAAGTTCATGCAGTGGTTCACTGCGACCCACAGCCGTCGCTGGCATCTCCTTCGAGGAACCACCGGCACAGGATCGGTTTATCAAGGCCGATTTCGAGCGTTCGCTGTCCAGACCGACGAGCACTTCCTGACGGTGTGCCGATACGTCGAGCGGAATCCCCAGCGGGCGAATCTGGTGACGAGGGCAGAAGACTGGCCATGGTCGAGTATGGGCCAGCGGAGGATGCCGCATGGGCCGGTCCGACTGGCCAGGTGGCCTGTGACGTCGGACACGGATTGGACCGCATGGGTCAACACGCCAGAGCCAGCCACCGACGTGGTGCGACTGCGCCTGGCAGTGGCGAGTCAGGCGCCGTTCGGGTCGCAAGCTTGGAAAGAGCGGGTAGCAGGCGTCCTGTCTATACGCGCCGAGGCGAGAGGTCCTGGTCGCCCAGGAAAATGAGCTCGGAGGCGATTTCCTGAGAAATCGCCTCCGAGCTCATTTTCTATTTACCCATGGCCGAGAGGAACTCGGTGTTGTCTTTGGTCTTACTCATTCGCGACAACATCAGTTCCATCGCTTCGGTCGGTGACAGGGACGTGAGCACCTTGCGGAGCACCCACATGCGGTTGAGCTCCTCCTTTGGCAACAGGAGCTCCTCCTTGCGGGTGCCGCTCTTCTGCATGTCAATCGCGGGGAACACGCGCCGGTCGGCGAGTTTGCGATCGAGGTGAATC
>JBKJTD010000052.1:0-2834 GCA_046590915.1 Vicinamibacterales bacterium | reverse complement strand
GTTCAGCACGCGACCAAGTGTCTCGGGACCGACGGGCATCGAAATGGGTCCGCCCTGGTCGGTGGCCGTCATGCCGCGCTGCAGACCGTCGGTCGGCTTCATCGCGACCGTGCGCACGCGGTTTTCACCAAGGTGCTGCTCGACTTCGACGATGACGTCCACTTCGACGTCGCCGGCTTTGCCGGTGATGCGGACCGCGTTGTAGATCGCCGGCAGCTGTCCATCCGCGAACTCGATGTCCAGGACGGGACCGATGATCTGAACGACCTTGCCAACCTTCACTGCTTCTGCGACTGCCATCTTTTGTTCCTTGTACTACTGTGCCTGGGCGCCAGACACGACTTCGATAATTTCCCGGGTAATTGCCGCCTGCCGCACCTTGTTCATCGTGAGCGTCAGGCCTTCAATCATTTCGGCGGAGTTGCGCGTGGCGGCATCCATCGCCGTCATACGCGCGGCGTGTTCGGCCGCTGCCGATTCGAGCAACGCGCGCAGAATCTGCGCTTCCACCAGACGCGGAAGTAATTCGTCAAAAATGCGCTGCGGCGACGGTTCGTACAGATAGTCAATCGCGCCAGCCTTGGCCGCCTCGACTTCGATCGGCTGCATCGGCAACAACTGCTCGATCACCAGATTCTGCGCGATCACCGACTTGAACTCGTTGTAGACGAGATGCACGCTGTCCACCTTGCCGTCAATGAAGTCCTCCATCGCCGGCTTGGCGACAGCTTCCGCTTCGTTGAAGGAAATCACCTTCGGCAGCGCCGTGTATTCAAAGCGAATCGGAAATCCCCGGCGGCCCAGAGCCTCGCGCCCCTTTTTGCCGACGAGACCCAACGCCACTTCGCGACCCGCGTTCTCACGCAGGAACACGCCCACCGCCTTCACGATGTTCGTGTTGAAGCTCCCGCACAAACCGCGGTCACTGCTCAACACAATCAGCATCGTCTTTCCGGTTTTCACACCGGGACGTTGCACGAGCAGCGGATGCTTGGTCTGGTCCACGCGCGCGGCAATGCTCGCAAGCACGTGTTTGGCCTGAATCGCGAACGGCCGCGTGGCGACCACACGTTCCTGCGCACGACGCAGCTTGGATGCGGCGACCATTTTCATGGCCTTCGTAATCTGCTGCGTGTTCTTGACGGCGCGAATGCGCCGACGCATGTCAATCAGTGAGGGCATCGGATCCTAGGCCATCGCAGCGAACTGCTTGCCAAACTCCTCGAGTGCCGCCTGCAGCGCGGGCTTGGACGTGTCGTCGAGCACCTTCGTCTCCGCGATCGACGTCAACACGTCGGGACGCTGGGACTCAAGGAAGCGGTACAGCTCGGTTTCGTAGGCGAACACCTTCTCAACCGGAACGTTGTCGAGGTAGCCCTGCGTGGCGGCGAAAATGATCGCGACCTGCTTGGCCACCGGCAGCGGCTGATACTGCGGCTGCTTCAGGATTTCCGTGAGGCGACGACCACGGTTCAACTGCTTCTGCGTCGCAGGATCGAGGTCGCTGCCAAACTGTGCGAACGCCGCGAGTTCACGGTACTGCGCGAGGTCCAGGCGCAGGGTGCCAGCGACCGACCGCATCGCCTTGATCTGGGCGGAGCCACCGACGCGCGACACCGAGTTGCCGACGTTGATGGCCGGACGGAAGCCCTGGTTGAACAGGTCGGCTTCCAGGAAGATCTGACCGTCAGTGATCGAGATGACGTTGGTCGGGATGTACGCCGACAAGTCGCCGGCCTGCGTTTCAATGATCGGCAGTGCCGTCAGCGAACCACCACCGAGTTCCTTGTTCAGCTTGGCTGCACGCTCCAAGAGACGCGAGTGCAGATAGAAGACGTCGCCGGGATACGCTTCACGGCCGGGCGGACGACGGAGGAGCAGCGAAATTTCGCGATACGCCTGCGCGTGCTTCGAGAGGTCGTCATACACGAGCAGCGCGTGACGTCCGCTGTCGCGGAAGTACTCACCGATGGTGCACGCCGAATACGGGCTGATGTAGAGCATCGGCGCCGGGTCGGATGCGCCAGCCGAAACGACAATGGTGTATTCCATCGCGCCGGCTTCTTCCAGTGTGCGCACGACCTGGGCGACGGTCGACTGCTTCTGGCCGATCGCGTTGTAGATACAAACAACGTCGAGGCCCTTCTGATTGATGATCGCGTCGACCGCAACGGCCGTCTTGCCCGTCTGGCGGTCGCCAATGATCAACTCTCGCTGACCGCGGCCGATTGGCACCATGCCGTCGATGGCCTTGAGGCCCGTCTGCATCGGTTCTTTGACCGGCTGGCGATCAACAACGCCGGGCGCGAGGCGCTCAATGGGCAAGTACTCGCTGGTCGCGATCGGGCCCTTGCCGTCGATCGGCTGACCGAGCGAGTTGACGACGCGTCCGAGCATGGCGTCGCCGACCGGCACCGAGATGACGCGGCCGGTGCGCTTGACGGTGTCGCCTTCTTTGACGCCCGTTGAGCGACCGAGCAACACGGCGCCGACGCTTTCTTCTTCGAGGTTCAGCGCGATGCCGTAGAGCCCGTTTGGAAACTCGAGCATTTCGCCGGCCATGGCGCGTTCCACGCCGTGGAGTCGCGCGATACCGTCGCCAACCGAGATGACGGTGCCCACTTCGGCAACGTCCACGTCCACACTGAAATTGCCAATCTGGTCGCGGATGATTTTGGAGATTTCTTCGGCCTTGATCTGCATCTATCGTTCCTGAAGTTTGTTCTTACGCCTGGGCCAGCAGGCGCTGGCGCATCTTCTCGAGTTGACGGGTGAGGCTTGCATCGAACACGACGCTGCCGACGTGGGCGATGATGCCGCCCATGATGTCGGGG
>JBKJTD010000423.1:0-3392 GCA_046590915.1 Vicinamibacterales bacterium | reverse complement strand
CGGGCACGACGCTTGGCGCACAGCCGCGCGTGTTTGTGCCGATCACCATGCGAGGCCTGCTCGACAACAACTTCACCGACTGGGACAACCGACGGAGTTATTGGGCCTACGTGTTCGGACGTCTCGCACCCTCCATCACGATCGACGATGCACGCGCGTCCCTCCAGCCCGCATATCGCGCCATCGTGAACGAGGTGGAAGCGCCGCTGCAGCGCGGGATGAGCGACGCCACGATGGAGCGCTTCAGAAACAAGCCGCTCCTGCTTGAACCGGGACAACGCGGGCAAAGCTCGGTGCACGAAGAAGCAGGTACGCCAATGACGATTCTTTTCGGTGTGACCAGCATCGTTCTGCTGATTGCCTGCGCGAACATCGCCAACCTGCTGCTCGCACGATCAGCATCCCGTGCCGGCGAGATGGCGATCCGGCTGTCGATTGGCGCAAGCCGTTCGAAGCTCATTGGCCAGCTCCTGCTCGAATCGTGTCTGCTTGCAGTCCTTGGTGGCATCGGCGGCCTGGTGGTCGCGTTGTGGACGATGCGCCTGATGGGCATGCTGCTGCCCGAGGAGGCCTCGGCCATCCTGTCGTTCCGGCTCGAATGGCCCGTGATGGCGTTTGCGGCGGTACTGTCGCTCGCCACTGGTGTGTTGTTCGGATTGTTCCCGGCGATTCACTCGACGCGACCGGACTTGGCGACGACGCTGAAGGGCACGGCAGGACAGCCGTCAGGCGGTCGCACGGCCGCCTACTTCCGCGGAGGTCTTGTCGTCGGACAGATGGCGTTGTCGATGGCGTTGCTGGCAGCCGCGGGCCTCTTCATCAAGAGCCTGTATAACGTCAGCCAGGTGGACCTTGGCTTGAAGCTCGACAACATCGTCACGTTCTCCGTCGCGCCGCAGCTGAGCGGCTACACGCCTGAACGATCCAAGGCGCTCTTTGAGAAAATCGAGCAGGCGCTGGCCGCCCAACCTGGGGTGACCGGAGTGACGTCGTCGATGGTGCCGCTGTTGGCTGGTGACAACTGGGGCAACGACGTCCGGGTGCAGGGATTCGAGTCGGGTCCGGATGTGGACTCGAACGCGCGCTTCAACGCTGTGGGCCCGGCGTACTTCACCACGTTGGGGGTGCCCTTGATTGCGGGCCGGGAGTTTGTCGACAGCGACAGACTGGGCGGGCGCAAGGTGGTGATTGTCAACCAGGCCTTCGCAGACAAATTCAAATTGGGCCGTGATGCCGTGGGCAAACTGATGGCGCGCGGCAGTGGCACTGCCGGACTTGACATGGAAATTGTCGGCCTCGTCCAGAACGCCAAGTACAGCGAGGTCAAGGACGCCATACCGCCGCTGTTCTACACACCGTACAAACAGGATGAGCGCATCGGGTTCATTTCGTTCTACGTGCGCACCGACATGCGGCCGGAGGCCTTCCTGCGCACGGTGCCCGGTCTGGTCGCGTCAATTGATCGCGACCTTCCCGTCGAAAACCTGCGAACGATGCCCCAACAGGTGAAAGAGAACGTCTTTCTTGACCGAATGATCAGCACCATGTCCGCGACGTTTGCGGCACTGGCCACGATTCTCGCGGCGATTGGCCTCTACGGTGTGCTGGCTTACACGGTGACTCAACGTACGCGTGAATTCGGTCTGCGCATGGCGCTTGGCGCCGACGGCCCCAACGTGCGTCGCCTTGTGCTCCGTCAAGTCGGCATCATGGCGGCGATTGGCAGCATCATCGGCCTCGCGCTCGCCATCTTGATCGGACGCAAGGCCGAGTCTCAGTTGTTCGAGGTCACGGGATCGGACCCGATGGTCTTCGCGAGCGCCATGCTACTGCTGGCGTTGGTCGCCCTCGCCGCCGGGATCATCCCCGCCCACCGCGCATCGAAAGTCAACCCGATGCGCGCACTTCGCTGGGAGTGAGAACCACCTCAGAGGTCGGCGGCGCGGTCCGATTAACGCCGCCGACCTCTGAGGTGGTTATTTCCGGCTGCCGATTTCTTCGTAGAGGATCGCGGAGGCGACGATGCCGTTGTGGAAGTTGAGCAGATCCAGCTTTTCGTTCGGCGCGTGAGCGTTCTCGTCGGGTAACCCGACGCCAAACAACACTGACGGAATACCAAGCTCTTCCTGGAAGGTGGCGACGACGGGGATGGAGCCACCTTCGCGGCAGAACACCGGTGTCTTGCCGAAGCCCTGTTCGATTGCGCGGCCGGCAGCACGCACGTACGTGTTGTCGAAGTCCGCCATCCACGGCTTGCCTCCGTGCATGCGCGTCACCTTCACCTCGACAGTCTTTGGCGCGATGTCTTTCACATACGCCTCGAACTGTTCGGCAATCTTGTCTGGATGCTGATCGGGCACCAGGCGCATGCTGACCTTGGCCATCGCGACCGCGGGCAACACCGTCTTTGCGCCTTCGCCTGTGAATCCCGAGAGCAGGCCGTTGACCTCGAATGTCGGACGTCCCCACCGGCGTTCGAGTGTCGTGAAACCGGTCTCACCGAACAACTTCGGCGCGCCAAGCTCCTTCATGTAGCGCTTGTCGCTCCACGGCAACTTCTGCCACTCCGCGCGCTCCTCCGTCGTCAACTCCCGCACGTCGTCGTAGAAGCCGGGAATCTTGATCCGGCCCGATGAGTCCCGCATCTTGGCCAGCAGCTGGGCGAGCACCATCGCAGGATTGGCGACCGAGCCTCCAAACAGGCCTGAGTGCAGGTCGCTGTTTGAACCGCGCAGGTCGATCTGGAAGTACACCAGGCCTCGCAGCCCGTAACAAATGGACGGGACACCGCGGTCGAACATCGCCGAGTCGGAGATCACCACGACATCGGCCCCGAGGCTGTCTTTGTTTGCCTTGATGAAGTTGTCGAGGTTCTCGGAACCAACCTCCTCCTCACCCTCGATGATGACGCGGATGTTCACCGGCAGCCGACCGTTCTGCTTCATGTGGGCTTCGATGGCTTTGAAGTGCATGAACACCTGTCCCTTGTCATCGGCGGAGCCGCGTGCGTAAATTTCGCCGTCGCGGACGGTGGCCTCAAAGGGCGGCGACTCCCACAGTTCCAGGGGATCGACGGGCTGGACGTCATAGTGGCCGTAGAACAGAATCGTCGGAGCACCCTCGGCGTGCAGCCAGTCGCCGTAGACCACGGGGTTGCCTGGTGTCTCGATCAGCTTGACGTTTTCGAGACCAACACGCGTCATTTCCGCGGCCGTCCATTCCGCACATCGGCGCACATCGCCCTGATGTTCGGGGAGCGCGCTGATCGATGGAATGGCGAGGTAGTCCTTCAGCTCGGTGACGTAGCGGTCGCGGTTGGTGTGAATAAAATCAATGACTTTGAACATGACGAAGACAGCATAACGTAGGGAGGGTGCTAGCGAGGGCCGCGG
>JBKJTD010000405.1:0-5246 GCA_046590915.1 Vicinamibacterales bacterium | reverse complement strand
GGTAGGATCGGATCCCAAGTCTGGACGTGAGCGCCGCTGGTGTAAACCACCTGAGTTGCTGTTGTTGACACCGCCTGCAACGGCAGGGCGACGAGGGCAGCAACGGCGAGGGTTGATAACAAACGAGCTGGGGAGCCGGTTCTAAACATGACTGGGACCTCCTGAAACGGTTACGGGTGCAAAGATTCGCACCGATGCCTTCAATGGGTCCTGCGTACAGCCATTAGAGAGTCGTTATTTTTCATTTATTGTCGCTTCTGGCCTGTAAACGACGGGTAATATCCAGTCCGGATGAGTCGTTTGGTCTATGAGTGGGACGTCTGGACCTTTGAACCGGCCGAATGGCGCCTGCTGACGGCAACCGGCGAGCAGGTCTCCTTACCCAATCGAACCCTGGAACTGCTGTCGGTGTTGCTTGACCGGGCGCCAAGCCTGGTCGCCAAGGAAGAGATCCTCACCCAGGTCTGGCGCGACTCAGTCGTTGAGGAAGGTAACATCGCGTTTCATGTGGGCATGTTGCGCAAGGCGCTTGATGGCGAGGGCTCGTCATGTATTGAGACGATCCGCGCACGCGGCTACCGCTTTGTGACGCCAGTCACCCGGCGCATCATCGACGCCCCTCACATCGAAGAGAGAGAGGCCGAGCCACTCGTGGACGCCTCGCCCTCAGCCATCGCCGGGCCCCTTGCGCCGACCGTGCCTCGCCGACGCCGGTTGCCAGGTGGTCCCGTGGCCGCAACGTTGGTCCTGAGTGGACTGATTCTGGGTGTCGGCTGGTTCTCCTGGTCGAGAGCCGCACCTCCGGTCCGGCTGGTGACGAATCCTGTGGCCCACGATCTGGCGCTGCAGGCCCGCGAGCAGTGGCGGCACCGCACACCTCACTCGATTCAACAGGCCATCGCACTGTACGAACGCGCCATCGCCGTGGACCCTGGATTTGCCAGAGCGTACGCTGGACTCGCCGATTGCTACAACCTGACCATGTCCGGACTGCCGTCGGACGCGCGCTACGCACGCGCGCGTGAGAATGCAGAACGGGCGGTGGCACTCGATCCGAGTGACGCGGCCGGTCACACCTCCCTCGCGTTCCTCCACTACAAATTCGAGTGGCGATGGAAGGACGCGGAATCGGAATTTCAACGCGCCCTGGCGCTTGACCCGAAGTACGCGCTCGCGCATCACTGGTATGGCGAGTACCTCAGCTTGATGGGCCGATACGACGACGCCATTGCGCACCTGCGCACAGCTATCGAGCTGGAACCACAGTCCCTGGCGATCCAGAGCGATCTGATAACCCCACTCCTGAGATCCGGCCGTGTGGCGGAAGCTCGAGCGGTTCTTGAGTCCGCCGCCGCGACCAACCCCAACTGGCATTTCATTCCGTACCGGATGGCCGAAGTCCTGCGTGCCGAAGGGCGCGAACGCGAATCGGTCGAGAGCCACTGGCGCTGGATGATGCTGTCGGGCGCGTCGCTCAGCTCGGTGGATGAGCTTCGCGCGGCCTACGCGGCCGGCGGCATGGTCGCGATGACGCGAGCGGAAATTGCCCGGTATCTCGCGATCGAATCCGCCGCCCCAGGCGCCTGGTTGAATGCGACGCTCCTCGCACGCGCCTACGCGCGTCTGGGTGACCGCCAGGACGCCTTGCGCTGGAACAGCATCGCCTTGGACCGTCGTGAAGATGCGGCCATCAGCATGCTGACCGCACCCGACTACGACTCGCTGCGCGACGAGCCTGAGTTCAACAGACAGTTGGCGCGCGTCGGACTCACACCGCTTCAGCGACGATAACGGGCCCGCCTGCCGTCAAATTCCACGTACTCCGCCAGCGCGGCCACGATGTCCTCCGGCCGCAAGTCCGACGGCACACGATTGCGATACCGGATGTTGAACCGGGATCCGCCCTGCAATCGCCGGAACGCCACACGATCGCGCTTGTAGTCGGAGAGACGCTCCCGTTCGTCTCGGATGCGCCGATTCTCCCGCTCGCGGCGATCCCGCAATGCCTCCAACTCCCGCTCCATCTGACGACGGCGATCTCGATCCGTTTCTTCGCGAATGCGCCGCTCAAGCGAGCGCTCCGATCACTCTTCTCGATGTACGGAATGTCCGCAGAGGTATCGGTATCATCAAAAGCGGTCGTCAGAGGGAAAATGTTGAATGGCTGCAGAAGGCGTCCACGATCCTGGACAACGGAGCTACCGCGGCATTCTGAGCGTGGCGTTGGCGCCGAGCCAAATCATCCGGCTGGTAATCGTCAGCCCTCCGTCGGTTACGTCCATGGTCACCGGCGTGCCCCTGACGTCCATCGTCGTCGCGATCCCAACCGGCAGTGCCAGCGGCTTGACACGTTCGATCGGGAGACGCACGTCGAACCCTCGTGCGAACAGTCCTTCAAGTGACTCGCGGATATTGACCCGGTCGAGCACGAATCCGCACATCCCGCGCTTGTCGTCGAGCACCTTCTGCACAAGCGCCCATGACGCTTGCGTCGGCGTGACACGAATCTTGACGCGGAGAGACGGCAGCCGGGGCGTCACCATGATCGCGTCGTCAGTCGATGAGAGCAGGAGTGTGCCCGACAGTTGATACGTCGCCGGCACCACCATGCCGGTGACCACCTCACGCAGTTGCATGTCGCCACAGACGGCGCTGCCGATATTCCGCCCGTCCCACTGAAAGTCCACCGAGGCCGATCCGGACCCTGATGCCACTCGCACGGGCAAGGCAAGTCGCACCTGGTTGCCTCCAAATTGCAGGTCCGGCGCGCCGGCGGCCAACTGCGCGGTGACACGGGTGATGCGGACCTGCAGGTCGTACTCGCCCACCGTCACGACCCGCCGCACGGTTCCCTGCTTGCGGATCCGCAGATTGCCCAGTTCAAGCGTGACCTGATCGGCGACGCCGGTGACAAACGTCGAGACGAGGAGTCGGGCCAGGGTGGTGGGGACACCAATCGCGAGTTGCCGGTCCGACATGCCGGTCAGCTGCGGGTCCACACTCACCGCGGCGAGCACCTGCGCGCGCACACGATCGCGCTCTGTTGTGAGTTGGGCGATGTGGGTGTGCAGCTCCGCCGTACTCCGTCGCCCCTCGCGCGCCCTGCTCAGCGTCACCCAGATGGCGAGGGCTGCCGCGATCACGAGCATGGCCAGCGCGATCAGCACAATCCGCGCCCGAGTCACTGTGTGGCCTTCCCCATGTTGCCGACCTCAACGTGCAGGCCGATCCACAATCGCTTGTTGGCGGCAAACACGCGCGAGACCGACGCCCGCACCGGCAGACGCGTGGCCTTGATCCGCACCGGACCGTCGGTAACAGCCGGAATCTCGATGTCCTGCTGCACGCGCACCGGGATTTCGATCGTCGGCAACTGGGACTCGGCTTCCCTCCGCACGAGCAACGCCACATCGTCAAGCGTCGAACCGCTCAGGATCGACTCCATTCCTGACGCCTCTTCGATCTCAAGGTGGTCCGCCGAGATTCGTGCGCGGAGTGTGGAGGTGGCCGTGTCGATCTCAATCCCGCTCAACGCACCCACCACGCGGACAACGACATCAAGCGTCACCACGCCATCACGAGTGATGGTGCCTCGGAGCCGGACCGTCGGCGAGCCTTCAAATCCCACGTCGACGGCGGTGAGCACGACCCGGTAGGGTGCGGCGGTGAGTTCGATGGGCAGGCGCGCGGTAATGAGCCCCTGCACAAACGACTCGTCGATGGAGATGATGATGTCGGAGTCGGGAAACAGGGACTCGCCGCGATCGAGGCGCGCGGCAGAATCCCGGAGCCCTTCCAGTTCGCGTTCGATCAGTACCTGCTCGGCGCGAAGCGCCCCTGCGCCAGCATGTGGATCAGCACACGCCGACGCGAGAATCGCGACCGCGAAGACGGAGAGAAATACATCACAACGAGACATGGAGGATCTGAGGAGAATTTGTCTCAACAAAAAAACTCCCAGCCCTCCACGTCTCGTTGTGAATCAATACCCAGCGCGTGTCCACGCCTGGATCCCGCCGACCAAGTTCACGGCGTCGTATCCCTTGGCGCGCAAGGCCGCAGTCACGCGCGCACTGCGTCCACCCGACTGACATTGCACAACGACCGTGCGGTCGGTCGGCAATACCTCGAGCTGGGACATGACGTCTCCCATGGGAATCAGGATGGCCCCAGTGATGCTGGCGGACGCATGCTCAAACGGCTCCCGCACGTCGATCAACATGTGCGGGTGCGCGCTCTCGCGCCACTGATGAAGTTCGTCGACGGTCATCTCATCTTTCATTCGGTTCTCCGTCCCAAGGCCTGAATCCCCCAGGCTAGGCATGTCGCAGACCTGATCGTACGCGACCAAGGTCGTGATTGTGGGTGCATCGCCGCAGACCGGGCATTCTGGATCGCGGGCGAGCGTGATGTCTCGAAATTTCATCCGCAGCGCGTCATAGAGCAACAGCCGGCCGATGAGAGGTTCGCCAATACCGGTCAGCAGCTTGATGGCCTCGGTGGCTTGGATGGTGCCGATGATGCCCGGTAACACGCCGAGCACCCCGGCTTCGGCGCAGTTCGGGATCAGGCCCGCCGGTGGTGGCTCGGGATGCAGGCAGCGGTAACAGGGACCACCACCGGTCGCAAACACCGACGCCTGCCCTTCAAAGCGGAAAATGCTGCCGTACACGTTGGGCGTGCCCGTCATCACACACGCGTCGTTGACCAGGTATCGCGTCGGAAAATTGTCGGTGCCGTCGACCACGACATCGTACGCGTCGACGAGCCGTCTGGCGTTCGACGCGTCAAAGGCCATTTCGTGCAGTTCAAGCGTCACGAACGGATTAATCGCGGCGATGCGGTCAGCGGCGGACTGCAGCTTTGGCCGTCCGATGTCGGGGGTTCCGTGAATGATCTGCCGATGCAGATTGGTCTCATCCACGTCGTCGTAATCGACCAACCCGAGGGTGCCCACACCCGCGGCGGCCAGATACAACGCCGCCGGTGAGCCCAGGCCACCCACCCCCACCATCAGGACGCGCGCCTCGCCCAGTCGCCGCTGTCCGTCCTGGCCAAACTCTGGCAGCAGGACTTGGCGGGCATAGCGAAGGGCGTCGGTGGCGGGCACCCTCTGATGTTATCGAAAATGAGCTCGGAGGCGATTTCGGAAGAAATCGCCTCCGAGCTCATTTCCTAGAACAAACGCCAGAGCGAGGTTTCGGGCATCGAGAACTTGAATTGCGCGTAGCGGGCGCACATCGGAT
>JBKJTD010000270.1:0-4980 GCA_046590915.1 Vicinamibacterales bacterium | reverse complement strand
GTTCTGGACGGCTTCCTTGCCCAGGTAGTGATCGATCCGGAAGACCGCCGATTCATCAAACACCTCGTGCAGTGTCTGGTTGAGCGCCTGAGCTGAGGCCAGGTCCCGCCCAAAGGGTTTTTCGACAATAACCCGGGCATCCTGTGCACAGCCCGCCTCGGCGAGGCCGCGTACGACCGTCGCGAACAGGCTGGGGGGGATCGCGAGATAATGCAGCGGCCGCTTGGCACCGCCCAGGGCCTGCTTCAGCTGTTGGTAAACGGCCGGGTCCTGATAGTCACCGCCGACAAACTGCAATTGCGCGGACAGCTTGGCGAAGGCGGCATCGTCAACACCGCCGTGCTGTGCAAGGCTCTCGCGCGCCCGATCGCGCAAGGCCTGCAGTGTCCAGCCGGCCCTGGCAATGCCGATGATGGGCATGTCCAAATCGCCGCGGCGAATGAGTGCCTGCAGCGCCGGGAAAATCTTCTTGTAGGCGAGATCTCCCGTGGCGCCGAAAAAGACGAACGCGTCTGACCTTGAGTTGGTCATCTCATCGTCGAGCATATCGCGCTCGAAGGCCGACTCGGGTCAGAGGCCGCGCACCTGCACGGCGACCAGCAGCACTCCGAAGCCGATGATCCACGACCAGAGGGCGAGCTGGCTGTCGATACTGATGACACCGAACGCCGCCAGCAGAGCGACGATGTACAGGACGAGGCAGATCACCCAGGTGATTTGTTTTGGAGCGGAAAGCGTGGTGGCCATGTGGCGGGAGCATACGTCCGCACCGGTCGCGTTCCTGTGCAATTGAGCACACCCCCGCAGTTTCGAAGCGAGTGCATGCCGGATATGCTGGCGTATGACCATGCCGCCGCGCCGGCCCCTCTCGATGGTGCGATCCTACACAGCTGCCGACGTGCTGACCGTTGGCAACGCCGCGTGTGGGACCATCTGTCTGTTTTTATGTGTGGACTACCTGGCCTTCGGTGATGTCCGCCGGGTGTGGATGGCCCTGGGCCTGCTGCCGGTGGCCCTGGTGTTCGACGTGCTGGACGGCTATGTGGCACGTCTGGAACGGACACGGCAATCCGTGCTCGGTGCGGACCTGGATTCGCTTGCCGACGTCATTTCATTCGGCGTCGCACCGGCGGTGCTGGGCTACACACTGGGCCTGCGCGGAGGGTGGGACATGCTCTGCCTGGTGTATTTCGTCGTGTGCGGGGTCAGCAGGCTGGCGCGATTCAACGTGACGTCCTCCGCATTGACCGACATCGGGACGGGCAAGGTGAAGTACTTCGAAGGCACGCCAATCCCCACCAGTATTCTCATTGTCGGATTGCTCGCCGTGGCGCTGTCTGGTGGACACGTGCAAGAGGCGCTGTGGTTTGGCAACTGGCGGGTTGGTCCGGCGACGTGGCATCCCCTGGTGCTCATCTACGTCGCAAGCGGCAGCGCGATGATCAGCACGATCCGGATTCCTAAATTGTAACGGTCACCGTTAAAGTAGGCGGTATGCGAATCCTGCTTGTCCTTCTGGTGCTTCTTGTTACGCCCCTGTCCGCCCAGCAATCGACCCCGCGGCTGACTGCCGACGATTACGCCCGCGCTGAGCGTCTGCTTGCGCCAACGGTGACCCCTTTGATGACGGGCACGGCCGGCCCGATCACGTGGCTGCCGGATGGAGGTCTGACCTATCGCACCACAACGGCGGACGGTGCCCGAATGGTGACGGTCAACACGACGACAGGTGCGCGGACGATGGCTCCTATCCCGGCCCCGCCTGCTGTCGTTCCCGGCGCGGACCGCGCACAGGTGCCTCCCAACGCCGTGCCGTCGCCGGACCGGCGGTATGCGGCATTCATCCGCGACTTCAATTTGTGGGCGCGCGATCTGAAGTCGGGGCAGGACCGCCAACTGACGACCGATGGCGTCAAGGATTTTGGATACGCCACCAACAACGCCGGCTGGGTGCGCAGTGACTCGCCGGTGTTGCTCTGGTCGCCCGACTCAAAACGTCTTGCGACGTTCCAGCACGATGGTCGCGGCGTCAGTGAGATGTATCTGGTGTCCACCAACGTGGGCGCACCGAGGCTTGAGGCGTGGAAGTATCCGCTGCCCGAAGACAAGGAGATCTTCCGCATCCATCGCGTGATCATCGATGTGGAGACAGCGAAGGTGACGCGGCTCCTGTTGCCGGCTGACCAACATCGTTCCACCGTCAACGACCATATCGCCGACGGCACCACCTTCCTGGATGTCGAGTGGTATCCCGACAGCAAACACGCGGCATTTGTCTCCTCCTCGCGTGATCACAAAGAGGCCGTGTTCCGTGTGGCCGACACCACGAGCGGTGAGGTGCGCACGCTCTTTCAGGAACGGGCGCAGACGCAGTTTCAGGGCGGACTGGCCGCCATCGGCAGCGTGAACTGGCGCGTCCTGCCTGCCTCACGCGAAGTGTTGTGGTGGTCGCAGCGCGACAACTGGGGGCATCTGTACGCCTACGATCTCGAGACCGGGGCGCTCAAACGGCAGATCACGCGCGGTGAGTGGAATGTGGCCAGCCTGCTGCGTGTCGATGAAAAAACGCAGACGCTATATTTCACAGGCGTCGGCCGCGAAGCCGGGCGAGACCCGTACTTCCAGCATCTCTACCGTATCAAGATGGATGGCACTGGCCTCACGTTGCTCACACCTGAGGACGGCAATCACACCGTCACGTTCTCGCCGGACGGCACACACTTCGTTGACACCTGGTCCACGCCGGTCGCCCCTCCCGTCACGGTCCTGCGTCGTGCCAACGGGGAACCTGTCGCCGAGCTCGAACGCGCGAATACCTCACGACTAGTGGCGGCGGGCTGGAAGGCCCCCACGCCCATCATCGTCAAAGCGCGCGACGGCAAGACGGACCTGTACGGCCTGATGTTTACGCCGACGAACCTCGACCCGGCGAAAAAATATCCGATCGTCAACTACATCTATCCAGGGCCGTGGGGCAGCAGCGTCGGCAGTCGCAACTTCACGCCTGCGCGCAGCGACCATCAGTCGCTCGCCGAACTGGGCTTCGTTGTCGTCGCCATTGATGGGATGGGCACCGAGTGGCGCTCGAAGTCGTTTGCCGATGCGTACTACGGCAACATGGGGGACAACACCCTGCCCGATCAAATCGCCGGCATGCGCGAACTGGCCGGACGCCACGCGTATATCGACATCACTCGCGCGGGCATCTGGGGCCACTCCGGCGGCGGCTTCGCGACGGCGGCGGCCATGTTCCGCCATCCGGAGTTTTTCAAAGTCGGCGTGTCACAGGCCGGCAATCATGACAATCGCAATTACGAAGACGACTGGGGCGAACGGTTCCAGGGTCTGCTCACCAAAGACGGCGCCCGCGATTCCTATGAATCACAGGCCAACCATCTGGTCGCCGCCAATCTGAAAGGGAAGTTGTTGCTCGCCCACGGGGCGATGGACAACAACGTGCCCATCTACAACACCTACCTGGTCGTGGACGCGCTCGTGAAGGCCAACAAGGACTTCGATCTCATTGTGTATCCGCACCAGCGACATGGCTTCGGCGTGGACAACAACTACATGATGCGCCGCCGCTGGGACTACTTCGTCAAACACCTGCTCGGCGCAGAGCCACCTGCCGAATACAAGATCGGACGATGAGCAGTCCCAGCGGGAGACGCGCGACGTCGCGTCAGGACTTCGTGAACTTGATCGTGACCTCGATCGTGACCTCGATCGTGACTTCCACGGGCTGCCGGTTCAGCGCCGCCGACCCGAACGGGCGTCGAACCAGACTGGGCGGAGAGCACCGGGAACAGCGCGCGCATCACTGAGTACGACTCCGGCGAGCAGTTCACGTTGATGGTTTCCGCAAGGCTGCCAATCGGCAGCGCGATCGCCAGTTGCGAGGCGTTGCCCGACGACACGGTCACGGCGCCGACCACACTCTTGAATCCTGGGAGGCGAGTGACGAGGTCGTACTCCGACGGAGTCAGATTCAAAAACTCGAACGTGGCGCGACTGCAGGTACCGGGATCGGCGCTGGTGCGATCACGGCAACCGGTCCGGGCGCAGACGCTGGTTGAGGCAGCGGTTCTGCGATCGACTGCGGTTCAGGGAGCACGATGACCTCGGGCTCGGCCAGGCTCGCTGCGGCAAGCGGGAGGCTGATGGCCACGGCGACGATTCTCCTCTCGAGTGTTGACGGATGTGCGATGGCTGGAGCGGCCGCCCACACGGTTGCGCGGTGTGACAACTGTCTGGCGATATCAAGCAGATGGTCGGCATAGGTGGTCGCCACCACGCCTGCACCCAGTACGGCATCGTCGCACGCGTACTCACTTTCCTGGCGCAGGCGGCGACACGTCAGCCACACGAGCGGGTTGATGGGCTGCGCACCACGGAGGCATCAATGAGACTTGCAAGGAGCAAAGTCATTGCGCTTCGTCCTTTCTGGCCTTCGCGATCAACTCGGCCATACGGTCCAGTTGGTCGTCGGTCAGTTTGGCGGCATCACCGCCAAGCAGCGCGGCCACGGCCTTTTCCGGCGAGCCCTCAAAAAACGTGTTGATGACATGTCGCAGCGCCGACTTGCGTGCGGCATGACGGGCGACGACCGGCATGTAGACAAAGCGCACGCCATCGTCCTGGTGCCGGACGTGTCCTTTCTGCTCGAGCACCCGCAACTGTGTCCGCACGGTGGAATAACTCGGGTCGCTGGGCAGCTCCGCCATGACTTCCGCGGCAGTCGCGCGGCTCAGGCGAAACAGGATGTCCATGATTTGCCGTTCGCGGCGGGAGAGAGCGGTATGCAGGGTATGGGCCATGTGTTATTTTTGTCGCACGTATGCGAGAGAATTAACACGCAGGCGCGCCGGGTGTCAAGCGGCGCGCCGGTGAGGAGCAACACAGGCGCGCCGCTTGACACCCGGCGCGCCTGCGTGTTAATTCTCTCGCATACGTGCGACAAAAATAACACATGGCCCAGAC
>JBKJTD010000128.1:0-10885 GCA_046590915.1 Vicinamibacterales bacterium | reverse complement strand
GCCGCATCAGCGGTGGCCAGCAGGCGGCCGGGTATTATTTCAACCACGGCGCCAACGACTCCTACATCGTCGTCAACCGTCTGATGAAAAATGGCGAAACCGTCTCCTGGCTCGCGGACGGTCCGCTTGGCCACGGTACGTTCTATGTACAGGCCAAGCCGGCCACGCGCGCCGCGATTGAGAAGATGGCCACCGAACTCGGTGTGTCGTTTACGGCAGCGACGGCTGCGCCCACCGGCCGCATGACCGTGCTTCGCACACCGCGCATCGGTCTCTACGATCAGTACGGCGGCACGATGCCGTCTGGCTGGACGCGACTGGTCTTCGAGAACTTCGAGTTCCCGTACACGGTGGTGTACCCGCCGATGCTCGACGCGGGCAACCTGCGTGAGAAGTTCGACATCCTGATCTTCAACGATGGCGGCATCCCCCAGGTCGCGACCGAGGCCGGCCCAGGCGTCGGCGGTCGTGGAGGCGCGGCCGGCGCCGGCACCGGTCCTGAGATTCCCGCAGAACTGCGCGCACGCCAGGGTTCAGTCACCGCAGCAACGATGGTGAAGATCAAGGAGTTTGTGGAAGGCGGCGGTACCGTCCTGACAATCGGCAGCGCGTCCTCCAACATTGCGGCGCACTTTGAACTGCCTGTCCAGAACCATCTGGTCGAGCGGGGCGACGATGGCAGCGAGTCGCCGCTGCCGGGCACCAAGTTCTATGTGCCCGGGTCGGTGTTGCGCGCATCAGTGGATTCCACTGCAGCGATCGCACACGGACTGCCTGCCGAGATCAACGTGTTCTTCAACAACAGTCCCACGTTCAAGTTCGGACCGACAGCCGCCTCACGCGGCGTGCGGACGATCGCCTACTTCAACACGGCCACACCTCTGCGCAGCGGCTGGGCGTGGGGCCAGGGCTATCTCAAGAATGGGATTGCGGCGTTCGAGGCGCAAGTAGGGAAGGGCAGACTCTACGTCTTCGGGCCGGAGATCGCCTTCCGCTCGCAGCCGCACGGCACCTTCAAGTTCCTGTTCAACGGGATACTGCTCTCAGCGACCGAGGGCCTGCGCTAACTACTGATTCGGCGCGCCGCCGCCACGGCCACCGGGCGGCGCTGGCATTGAGGCCTTGTCGAGGCGCGGCAACATCTGGTCGCGCATCGCCAGGTGATACATCGCCGACGCCACGATGATCGCCGACTTCTTCACATCGTCTTCAACAATCCGTTCGTAGGTGTCGAGGTTGGTGTGCCAGGTGTGGCTGTTGTATTCGATGGGGTCCTGACTGGCGCCGATGCCTGGCAGGCCTGCCGCGTTGAATGACGTGCTGTCGGTGCCGCCAGTGGCACGGCTTGTGGTGGCCGTCGCCCCATAGATACCGAGATCTTCGAACTCGCGAAGATACCGCGCGAGGATGCGCGCGGTTTCCGGGGAACCAAACACCGACATGCCGCGCACGCGCCCGGTGCCCGAGTCGATGTTGAAGTAGCCGTTGAACTTCGCATAATCCGGGAGCGGGTCCTCAAAGCTGCCGAAGTGCTGCGCGACATAGGCGCGTGAGCCAATCAATCCCTGTTCTTCGCCGCCCCAGAGCGCCACCCGAATGGTGCGGCGCGGTTTGAGGCCGAGTGACTGGATGATGCGCGCGGCTTCCATCATGATCGCGCCTCCAATGGCGTTGTCGGTCGCGCCGGTTGCGGAGTGCCACGAGTCAAGGTGACCACCGAGCATGATTACTTCGTCAGCCTTGTCCGTACCGCGGATTTCCGCCACCGCGTTGTAGGACGTCTTGCCGGCCGGATAGTGGTTGTTGGCGATGTTGAACTCGAGTCGCACGGGCGTGCCGTCGGCGATGATGCGGGTGATGCGGCCGTAATCTTCGTTGCGAAGCACGACGGTCGGCAGTGTCTTGGTGTGGTCGTAGCCGTTGAACGCAAACGTCGAGATGATGCCATGCATGCGGCCCGCGTCATTGATGCGGAGGGCCGCACCAGCCGTCATCAGGAAGTCGTTCACACGCGCCGTCACGTCACCAGCGGTCAGCCGCGTCAGCCCGGCAGGCGCCGGCGCTGCGCCCCCACCACCCGCCCCCCCGCGACCAGCGGCTGCGCCACCTCGTCCGCCGCGACCTGCCGCACCGGGCGCCGCATTCGGATCCGGGTTGAACTGCACTTTGACCTGCTCGTCATCACGGCGCTTGGCCGGCGGGTTTTCCTGAAACGCCACCTGCACGTGGTTGCCGACGAGCACGATACCGCCGCGCACTTTCGCTGCGATCGACTTGAAGTACGTGTTCAGTTCGTCTTCGGTCGGACCGAGCCGCTGCATCGCTGAGCCGCGGCCCGCGCCGCCGCCGCCCAGCACGTTGGCTGAAACCGGGGCGTCAACAGTGGGACCGAGCGGTGTCACCAGATGGACCGCCTCGGCTGTGACCGTGCCCTTGGTGGACGGCGTCCACGCCATCACTTCAAATACCAGATTGTCTTTGACCGGCGAAAGGATGTGCCCCGACGCTTTTTCATTGAGCCAGCCGCCGTTGGGCACGGTGCCGTTGGTGGTGCGGAACTCAAACGGCTCGAGCTTGCCGTTGGTCATGCCCCACTTTTCCATCTGCTGCACGGCCCACTTCGCCGCATTTTCGTGGTTGGGGGATCCGGTCAGGCGCGGCCCATACACATCCGTCAGGAAGTGCATGGTTTTCATGATCTGGGAGTTGTCCCAGCCTTCTTTCCGAATCTTTGCGTTGATGTCCTTATTGATCGTCTCCGTCGTGGCCGGTGCCTGCTGAGATTGGGCCGCCGGATACGCGACCACGAGCGTCAGGACGAAGAGGGGAAGTACTAGTCGGCGGAACATGGCAAACTCCTTGAAAAGGTAGCGAAAGCTTACATGACCGACCGGAAGTGGCTTTATCCTGCGGAACTTGCTGACGCACTGCTCATGTTTGGCCTTGCGCCAACGGCAGAGACGTCACCTTTGGCCGTGAGGGATGCACTCAATGACTTGTATCGCTACGAGATCCGGCGTCTGAAACGACGCTTGCTCGATGGCCTGGTGGCCAAGGCCGACTACACACCGGAAGTGGTCTTGCTCAGGAAGAAATACTGGCCACTGTCGCTACAGCCGGCTCACTGGGAAGAAATTTGTACGGCAGTCAATGGGCCAATGAGGCAATGAGCCAATGGATTATCGATTAATCTCGGGTTCCCAGCGGAGGCCGGCCGTCAAGATTCGCTGTATCAGCTGCGCGTAACTGATGTCGGCCATGTCGGCCGATCTCGCGAAGTCCTCGCCGTTGGCGATCTGCGGATTCGGGTTGGCTTCGATCACCCATACGCGTCCCTGGGCGTCGAGACGCATGTCGATGCGGGCGTATCCGCTCAGCATCAACGCCCGGTAGACGCGTTTGCACATCGCAGGCAGTTTCTCCTGCACGCCTTCAGGCAATGGTTCAGCGGCACCGGTCATAATCCCGGCCTTTTCCTGATACTTGCTGCTCCATTTAACCCGGGCGGTGGCGATCCGGTAGTTCCGGTCGGTCATCTTCTCGAAAAACATCTCCCAAATCGGGAATACCTGCAGCCGCTCGTTCCCGACCAGGCAGCAATAGAGCTCGCGGCCCTCGATGTACTGCTCAACGATGGCGTCGGTCTTGATCGAGTCGTGGATGAACTGGATTCGCTCGAGCAGCCGGCGTTCGTCCTCCACCACCGAGGCCTGTGAGATGCCGATCGACGCCTCTTCGGTCAACGACTTCACGATGACCGGATAAGTCATGCGTTTGGAGAGTTTGAACTTGCGCCCACGCCGCGCGACCGCAAACTCAGGCACCGAAATGCGGTGGTATTGCAGCAGCTTCTTTGACAGCGATTTGTCGCGCGCGAGAATCATCCCGCGCGGGTTGCAGCCGGTATAGGGCAGCCGCAACAACTCGAGGTACGACACCACGTTCTGATCGTAGGTGCCCACCTCGTGAAACGCTTCAAGCAGGTTGAAGACAATGTGCGGCTTGAATTCTTCAGCCGCCTGTTTGATGGGTGTGAGTTCATCCGTGCACCCGAGCACCCGCACCTCGTGTTTCAGATCGTCGCGCAATGCCTTGAGCACGTCGTACTCGGTTCGCCAGGGCTGCGTCGTCGTCTCCACGCCGGTGACATCATCGGGCGGAACGAGGTAGTCGTGAATGAGGAGAAGGACGCGAAGCCGCCTCATGAATACGAAATCATAAACGGATCACGCGTCGAAACAAAACGAGAATCGGCTTTCGGCAAAATTTCGCGCAGATAAAAGTCGATTCCGCGATCAAATGTCCAGTCGCGTGGATATCCCAGCGACACCTCAACGTGTCGCACCTCATCACGAAGGAGTGACGTGCGCATGTGCAGATGACCGCTGACGACGGCGTGTGCACGAAAACGTGTGGGCCACTGTTCCGTGCGTGTGCTGCCGCACCAGATCGAGAAGCGCGGCACTCGTGGCGGTCGTGCCAGGTCGTAACGCAATGGCCAGTGGCTGATCAGGATCGTCGACGCATCGGCGGGCAGAGCTGCCAGTCGTGGTTCTGTGTACGCGATGCGTGCATCGCACCACGCCTGTCGTGACGGCCATGGTTCTGGCGACAGCATCCATTCATCACCGCAGACGACGCCCGAGGCGCGCGCCCATGCCAGTGGGTCTGTGATACCTCGGGGATGGAAGGTGTAGTCATAGAGGAGGAACAAGGGGCAGATGTAGGTGGTGTTGGTGGCGTGGGTGCCGTGGGGCCACTGCACGTACGGATCCTCTGGGGTCAGGACACCGTAGCTGCGACAGATCGCGACGAGTTCGTCGTAGCGGGCCTGGCCGCGGGTGCGGTCCGTGGCGTCGGGCGGACACCACAAGTCGTGATTGCCAGGGGTCCAGATCACTGTGGCGAACTTTGGTGTCAGTCGATCAAGGGCGTACACCAGGTGCGCGGGCTTTTCGCCGACGTCACCGGCGACAATCAGCCAGTCCTCCGGGTGAGGGCTGAGGCCGTCGAGGGCCTCACGGTTCTTCGCGTGAGCCAGGTGCAGGTCGCTGATGGCAAGCAGGCGCATCAGCGGGCCGGATCCAGGTCGGTCAGTTCCAGTGCGGTCACGCTCACGGCTGGGCGCGATGTATCCCGTGGTTGGGGCGTGGCCCACGACAGCAGAAACTGATCACTCAACGAGGTGATCCCGAACGCCCAGGCTGCCGAGGTGCCAGCGAGAGAGTCGCGGAATTGAATCGTCGGATGCTGGGGGTGCACCGTGAACGCGATGTCTGACAAATGCACACCAATCCCAAGGCCACGTGCTTTGAGGTAGGCCTCCTTCAACGTCCAGTACGTGAGAAACCTGCGGTGGCGGGCCTCCAGGGGTTGCGACTCGATATCAGCAATCTCAGATGGCGCACAGTAGCGGTTCCACAAGTCTGGTTCGATCAGGCGCCGGCCAAGGTCCTCCACATCTACGCCGGCCTCACGGCCGTCGGTGAAGATGCAGGCGACGACCCCGCCTGAATGCGCAAGATTGAACCTGAGCGATGTCGGCGGCGACGCCACTTCCGGCCGGCCGCGAAAGCCTTCAACGAAGTGCCAGTCGTTGGGCCTGTGCTGGGTGAGTGCGGCGAGCCAGCGCCGCACGAGCAGACGCCCGACGAGGAATTCGTGCGCGCTCCGTTCGTGTTTGAATCGCGCAAACCGTGCGCGCTCAACGTCGGGCAACGCGGCCACCCACCGACCGGCATCGTACGTCGACAGCGAACGTGAATCGACCCAGCACACGTGCAAGTGGTCAGACGTGGGGCGGGGAAAGGGACTGGCCACACGCAGATGTTAGACTTTTCCCATGAAGATTTGTCTGTTTCCGGGTCAAGGGTCGCAAGCGAAGGGCATGGGCGCCGACTTGTTCGATCGGTATCCCGATTGGACGGCCGCCGCTGATGCCGTGCTGGGGTTTTCGATTCGCGACCTGTGCGTGAATGACCCGCGCGGCGAACTCGGACTCACGCAATTCACACAACCGGCGCTGTACACCGTCAACGCGTTGACCTATCGCGCACGGCTGGAGGATGGCGGCGCGCCGCCGGACTTTGTGGCGGGTCACAGCCTTGGGGAATACAACGCGCTGCTGGCCGCCGACGTGTTCGACTTCACCACAGGGCTGCGTATGGTCACACGCCGTGGTGAAATCATGGGGCAGGTCAGAGGGGGCGGCATGGCCGCTGTGGTCGGACTGGAACCCCTGCGGATTCAGCAAATCCTCGACGGCACTGAGGTCGGACGACGTGTCGATGTCGCCAACTTCAACTCCTACGACCAGACCGTGATCGCTGGCCCGAAAGAGGACCTGGCGGCGGTCGAGGCGCAGTTCAAGGCTGCCGAGGTCCGCGCCTACATCACGCTGAACGTGAGTGCGCCGTTTCACTCGCGCTACATGCGAGAAGCGCAGTCACTGTACGCCGCCTTCCTGCACGACATCGAGTTCAACACCCCGGCCATTCCGGTCATCTCAAACGTCAGCGCCAAACCCTACGAAGGCGATCTTGTACGGCAGACGCTCTCGGAACAAATCGGTAATTCGGTGCGCTGGCTTGAAACGGTCGTTTACCTGCTGGGTCAGCCCGAGCCCGAGTTTGAAGAAGTGGGGCCCGGTTCGGTGCTGACCAAACTCGTGGCGCAGATTAAAAAACGCAGGCGTTAAAAATGGGCCAATGGGCCAATGAAGAGCATTGCGGCACGCTGCATTCATTGCCTCATTGCCTCATTGCCTCATGGCCTCATGGCCTCATTAACGCCCAATTACCCGCACAGCGCCGTTGGTGGTTGCCACGCGAATGGATGGACCGCCGGTGCCGAGGCGGCCGTCAAGTCGGCGGCGCGACGTCTCGGTGACCTGAAGGTCCAGGTTCTCGTGGGAGATGTCTCCGTTGGTCACGCGCGCGGACAGGGTCGCATTGGTGCCGCGCGGGATGGTGACAATCACCTTGCCGTTGGTGGTTTCGGCAGTCACATCGGCTGTGACCTCTGCCATCGTCACGGTGATCACGCCGTTGGTCGTCGACGTGTGGGCGCTTCCCCGGAGGTCGGTGCCGGTAATGACTCCATTTGTTGACGACGCGCGAAACGCGCCGATGAGGCCCGTGACATTGAGCTCGCCGTTGCTCGATTCGAGCGTCACCGCAATCGTTTTTGGTACCCTGATGGTGAAGTTGATGCGGCGTGAGTTGCCGATGTTGAGTCCCTTGGCTGAGCCGTCGATGGACACGCGGTCGGCGCTGACCTCTTCCCTCATATCAATCGTTTTGAGTTGTTCGTTGGCGGCGTCCTCGGTGCCAGCCTTGACAATCCGCTCGGCCGACACCTCGATGGTCTCGATATCGGCCGCCTCGACGGTCACTTTCCCGTTGCCGTTGGTGATCGAGAGCGTGCCCGCGGCGCTGATGGGGTAACTTCGGGTCCACTGATCTTTGGCTTCCACGTCGGTGGAGATTTGCAAGTGGCAGGCCGCACCGGAGAGAACCGAGGCCAGCAAGGCGAGGGAGAAACAACGGCGACCGAGCGACTGTCCAGACATGGGCGATACCTCGCAGGAGGATACGGAGTCAGCGAGGGCTGGTTCCGGCTTCAGCCGTCAAGCCGTTCCGGACATCCCATAAATCCTGGAAATACCGGACATCCAGCCGTCGTCCCAGTACCTCAACCGGCGTGCCCTGGGTGCCAATCACGCCGCCGCCAATGACCCGCTCCACGAGTTTGAGATGCAACGTCCGCCACATGACCAGGCGTTGATCCCAGTCGATGAGACGCTCGGCCAGCTCAAAGACATCGGGATGTGCGTCCTGATGTCGATACAGGTCGTGCAGACTCACGCCACGTTCGTCGAGGAGGTTCGTGAACGCCGTGCCGAGTTTGGGCGACAGGTCGTGGATGAGCCGGAAGCCGGGGGAGTCAAAACCGCTGCCGTGGCCCAGTTGTGAGCGGACGCCGTGGTAATCCCAGGGCGTCAGGTGTTCGAGCATCAATGTGGACTCGCTGACGCGGTCGAGCGACGCAATCGCCCGGCGCATGAGGCGCACGGCGAGGGCGAGCCGGTTCGCCCCGACGTGGGCGAGCACCGCGTCGACCTCGAAACAGGCGAGCTTCATCCAGAGTTCGGACGACTGGTGGATGGTCTGAAACAGGAGCTCGTCGCGGTGCGCCATGTCTTCGGGGCGCTTCTGCAGGGCGAGCAGTTCGTCGGTGCGCAGGTACCGTTCATAGTCGGTCGCCCCGGAGCCCGGCAGGACGGGGTCGTTGAGTCCGGTCATTTGACCAGCCTATCGCATCGTTTCGGTGCGGAGTGCGGCGTGCTACTGGTGCCGAATGCTCTGTGCCAGGTGCTGCAGCATGCGCTCCCGATGGGCCGTGGCCTCCGGCGACAAGTCGGCCGACAGGTCGGCCTCCGTGATGGACGCCAGCCGACGGGATTCTTCGGCTCGGGCTTCTCCCAGCCGCAAGTCGCGCGCAAAACGGTATGTGGCGAAGTCAACGATATTGGTCCGCGTGTTCATGACCCCAGTCTTATCGGTCGGTGTGACACGGTGGGTCAGACCCGTTTTTGGTCCAGGGTCCGACAGGGTCCACGGTCCAGGGTTCAGGCTCAGGGTTCTGGGTTTCTGGGGGGCGCGTAGAATACCGGTGCATGCACGAAGGTTCGAACGCCCGGCGTCCATTTGAAGAATCCGCAGCTCTCGTAGGCCGACTCCAGAGCGAAGTGTCGCGCGTCATCGTCGGGCAACACCAGGTCCTTCGTGAGGTGCTGATTTGCCTGCTGGCGGGCGGGCACGTGTTGTTGCGGGGCGTGCCCGGGCTGGCCAAGACGCTCCTGATCAAGACGCTGGCGCAAGCGGTGGACCTCAAGTTTTCGCGTATCCAGTTCACGCCCGATTTGATGCCGTCCGACATCCTCGGCACGGACGTCATCGAAGAAGACATGTCGACCGGCAAACGGGAGATCCGGTTTATCCCGGGACCGATTTTCGCGAACATCATCCTGGCGGATGAGATCAACCGCACACCGCCCAAGACCCAGGCGGCGCTGCTGGAAGCGATGCAGGAGTTTCAAGTCACGGTGGGCGGCACGCGGTATCCGCTGGCGCGGCCACTGTTTGTGCTCGCGACACAGAATCCAATCGAACAGGAAGGCACGCACCCGCTGCCTGAAGCCCAGCTCGATCGCTTCATGTTCAATGTCGTGATCGAATACCCGTCAGTCGATGAAGAGCGCCGTATTCTAGCCGAGACGACGAGCGGGGCGGTGGCCGAGATCACACCAGTTGCCAGCGGCGCGGATCTCGAACACGCCCGTGCGCTCGTGCGTGATCTGCCGGCCGCCGACAATGTCGTCTCGTACGCGCTTCGGCTGATTCGCGCGACCCGCCCGGCCGACGAGTCGGCTCCGCCGGTCATTCGTGAATGGGTGAAGTGGGGCGCCGGGCCCCGTGCCGGCCAGGCCCTCCTGCTGGGTGCGAAGGCGGCGGCCTTGATGGATGGACGCAGCGTGCCGGCGCTCGAGGATATCCGTGCCGTCGCCGCGCCGGTGCTGCGCCATCGACTGCTGCTCAACTTCCAGGCTGAGGCCGACGGCATCGATACCGATCAGGTGATCAGCCGGCTGCTGGAGGTGGTCGGGCCGTGAGCCTCCAGCCCGAGGTTGTCGCAGCCATCGACGACCTCGAACTTGCCGCGCGACTCATCGTCGAAGGTTCGCGCAGCGGACACCATCGCAGTCCCTTCCACGGGTTCAGCAACGAGTTCAGTCAGTACCGCGCGTATCGGCCCGGCGACGATCTGAAATACCTCGACTGGAAATTGCTCGCGCGCACCGACCGTCTCTACACACGGCAGTTTCGCGAAACCACGAACATGTCGGCCGTGCTCATTGTGGATACGAGCGCGTCCATGAATTATGGCGACCCGTCGAAATTCCGGTACGCGGTGATCATGGCTGCCGCGCTCGCGCACCTGGTCATCAGTCAAGGCGACGCGGTGGGGTTGATGACGATGCAGGGGGAGAAGCTGGTGTGGGTGCCGGCTCGCGGGGGGAGGGCGCACATGCGGTTGTTGCTGGCGCAGCTCGAGAAGCTCACGCCGTCGGCGGTCTGGGATCCCGCGCGCGTCGTCACACGCGCTGCCGATTTATTGCGGCGCCGTGGCGTCATTCTGGCGATCTCGGATTTCTACGACCACGAAGAGGCCACACGCGTTGAACTGCGGCGCGTGGTGCGTCGCGGACATGATGTGGCGGTGCTGCAGATCGTGTCGCGCGACGAAGTCGAGTTGCCGTTCACTTCAGATGTGGAATTCGAGGATCTCGAGTCGGGTGCTCGGGTGGTGGTGGACGCGCGGGTCGCTCGTGGTGTGTATCGCGATCAGATGGCGGCGTTTCTTGAGCGGTGGCGTACGGGCTCGCGCCGGGATGGTCTTGATTACGCGTTGGTGACGACCGACGAGAAGCCGTCCGATGCGTTGCGCTCATATCTGCTGAAGAGGGGCCAGTCGCGATGACGTGGCTCGCGCCATGGGCGTTTGTCGGACTCGCCGCGGTGGCGCTGCCGATTGTGGTGCATTGGCTCGCGCGTCACGAAGCGCACCGTCGGGTGTTCCCGACGGTGCGCTTCCTGCCGTCCACCCCCCCCACGTCGGTCAGGCGTCACCGCCTGACCGACGTGGCCCTGCTCGCCCTGCGCTGCGCCAGCGTCGCCGCGGCTGCGGCGGCGCTGGCGCAGCCCGCCCTCGTCACCCCGCCCGCGCCCGGCGGCACGCCGCCGCGCGCAGTCGTCGTCGGCACGTGCGGGAGCCTGCTGCGGACGCTCGCGCGCGGGGGCACCGGCGCAACGGGGGGCGGCGC
>JBKJTD010000450.1:0-9905 GCA_046590915.1 Vicinamibacterales bacterium | reverse complement strand
CGAAGTTCGGCACCGATCGCCTCCTCTTTACGCTGCCCTTCCCGTTGTATGGGTTGTTCCGGTATCTCTTTCTCATTCATCAACGCGAGGGCGGAGCCAACCCGTCCGAAACGTTGTTGTCGGACGGGCCGATTTTCGTGTGTGTCCTTCTTTGGGCATGCATGGCGGCCGCCATCATTTATGGACCGTGGCAGTGACCCGCGGCCGAAGGATCAAGGTGTGACGTTATGAGTGATTTGCAAGTCAAAGCCGACGCGGTTGACGTCGAGGCGATCATGCGCCAGATCCGCGCGCGTGTTCAGGAAAAGCGCGGCGTGGACTATACGGAAGCCGAAGTCCAGGAACTGGCCAAGGTCAAACTCGAACAGTTTCTCGATCCGAAAGGTGTGCGCTCCGATCTCGTCAACCAGTTCCGCCGGCGTCGTCCCGTGGCTCCCGCGCCACCGAACTTCGCGTTTGAAGACGACACCATCTACGCCACTCACCGCGGCTTCTTGCGGACCATGCGGAGACTGCTGAATCCATTGTTGAAGTTGTTCTTCAACCCGAATCCGATTTCCGACGCCCTGCACATTCAATCCAAGGTGAACACGGAATATCACGAGCGATTCCGCCAGAGCCAGGAGATGGACACGCTGTACTACGAGCTCGCGCACAACCTCGCTCTTGAGGTCACGCGCCTGGGTATCGAGGTGCACAACCTCAAGATGCGCGCCGAGTCGTTGTCGAGCCGGATGGACTTCGACGAACGGCGCGGCCGGGCTCTCGAAAGCGTGGTCCAATACCGCCCGCAGCGCCAGCAGCAGGCCCCCCGGCCACCCGCGCAGCCGCCGCAACAGGCTCAGGCGCGCCCCCAGGCGCAGCAGGCTCAGCAGGCTCAAGTACCTGCGGCCACTGGAGCCGATGTGCCGACAGCGACCGCAATGCCGATCGACGGCGCCGTGCCCAACGGTGTGCCAGCCGCAGAAGGCGCCGCGGCCGGCGACGCTGAACGTCGCCGTCGCCGACGCCGTCGTCGTCGCAGGCCTGGGCAGACGATGGGGGATCAGAATGGTGCCTCGCAGTCGGACGCGCCTGATGAGGGCGGTCACGACAATTCTGACTCGGGACCCGACGAGCAGTGAAGATCGCTGTTGTTGTTCAGCGGTACGGCGCCGAGATTAACGGCGGCGCCGAACTGCACGCCCGGTACGTTGCGGAACGGCTCTCGCGTCACGCGACTGTGGAAGTCCTGACCACGTGCGCCAAGGACTACCTTTCGTGGAAGAACGAGTGGCCGGCCGGCGAAGAGACGATCCGCAAGGTGACGGTGCGCCGATTCCCCGTGTCGCGACCGAGAGACACGGACGACTTCGGCCGCCGCTCCACCGCCGTGTTTAATCACACACACTCGCTCAGTGACGAGCTGCAATGGCTCGACAGTGAGGGCCCGCGCAGTCCCGCGCTGATTTCGCACCTGAAGAAAGTCGCCAGCGACTTCGACTTTTTCCTGTTCTTCAGCGCGCGGTATTACCACGCGTGGCATGGCGCCCGCGCGGTGCCGGGCAAGGCGATCCTTGTGCCGACCGTCGAGCGTGATCCGGCCGCTGGCCTCGCGATTTTAGGACCACTGTTCCGTGGTGTGCGGGCGATCATGTACAACTCGCTCGAGGAGCGGGCGCTCATTCATGGCGTCAGTACGAACCAGTCGGTGCCAGGCGTCGTCGTCGGGGTGGGATCCGACATTCCCGAGCGGACGCAGCCATGGAAATTCAGGAAGAAGTTCAACCTGAAGCGGCCGTTCGCGATTTATATCGGGCGCATTGACGAAAACAAGGGCTGCAAGACGCTCTTCGAATACTTCGATCGTTACACGCGCGACTTTCCGCGCGGTCTCGATTTGGTGCTGGTGGGTAACGCCGTGCTGAAGGTCCCGACCCACCCGCGGATCCGGGCGCTCGGTTTCCTTTCGGATGAAGACAAGTTCGACGCACTCGCCGCTGCCGACCTGCTCGTCATGCCGTCGCCGTACGAGAGTCTGTCGATGGTTGCGCTTGAAGCGTGGGCGCTCGGCAAGCCGGTACTGGCGAATGGCGCCTGCGACGTGTTGCGTGGTCAGGTCGTCCGAAGCAACGGCGGCTTGTACTACGACTCGTACGACGAGTTCGCGGAATCGATGTTCGCGCTTGAAGGCAGTGGTCCAATCGGCGCCATTCTGGGCCGGCAGGGGCGCGACTTCTTTCGTCGTCACTACACGTGGCCGGTCATCGAGAAAAAATACCTGGAGATGTTCGACCGGTTGAAGCGTGAGAACGCGACGCCGGCGACCGAACCATGGCCAGGGTGGTGGGCCCGTCGACAGAAGAACCTGCCTCCGGCCCGCCAGGTGGTGGACGCCGTTCCGGCAGGTCCGGTCCTGAGATAGCGATGCCACGCGTGCACCAGATCCTCGCGACGCTCGGGTACGGCGATGCCATCGGCAACGAAGTGCTCGGGATCCACCGTGCACTGCGGGGCGCGGGGTACGACTCGGAGATCATCGTTGAAACGGCTGATCCTCGACTCGAACATCTGACCACCGACTATCGCGACATCGTCGGGCACGTCGACGCCGACGATCTCCTGATCCACCACTTCTCGCTCGGGTCACGCGCCTCACGAACCGCGTTTGCGTTGCCATGCCGTATGGCGCTGATTTATCACAACATCACGCCGCCAGAATATTTCCTGGGCGTCCATCCCCAACTGGTGCGCCAGTGTTATCACGGTCGACGGGAGCTGACGGCCTATCGCGACCGATGCGACATCGCCCTCGGCGACTCCGAGTTCAATCGGCAGGAGCTCGACGCACTCGGGTTCTCGCCCACTGACGTACTGCACGTCGTACCGGATTTTTCACACCTCTCGGGGCTGCCCGACCGCCGCGTCATCGATGCGTACGACGACGCCTGCACGAACATTCTTTTTGTCGGCCGCATGATCCCGAACAAGCGGCCCGATGATGTGATTCGGTTTTTTCATGCGTACAAAACCCAGTACGATCCGTCGGCGCGCCTGATTCTGGCGGGCTCGTATGGTGGCTTTGAGCGCTACATGATGCAGTTGCGCGCACTGGTGGCGGCGCTTGGTGTGCAGGACGTGCACATCCTCGGACAGGTCACCAACGAGGCCCTGACGGCACTGTATGACGTTGCAGATCTTTTCCTCTGTGCGAGTGAACACGAGGGATTCTGTGTTCCGCTGATCGAGGCGTTTCACAAACGAGTGCCCGTGCTCGCCTACGCGTCGACGGCCGTGCCGGCGACGATGGATGGGGGCGGGGTGTTGTACGACCACAAGGATCCGTCCAGGGTGGCCGCACTGATGCACGCGATGGTGGCCAATCACGATCTGACTGATGGGATTGTCGCGGCCCAGGATGCGGCGCTGGCGCGCCTGCAGGCCCGCGATTTCGACGGCACCCTGCTCCGCTTTGTGCGGGAGACGCTCGCGAAGCCGCGCCGGTCAATGCCGGAAGTGGCGTTTGATTTCTGGAGGCAGTTCGCCATGGCCGAGTCTCTCGAAGAAATCCGGCAGAGTCGGCCGGCCGCCTTCCAGGCACTGCCACCCGAAGACGCCGCCACGCCGGTGGCTGAGCTGGGACATCGCGCGTGATTATTCACCAGTGGGTGCCGGCGGCGCATCGCGGCGATGCGGTCGGGGACAACGCGCTGGTGATGCGTGGCATCCTGCGCGACTGGGGGCATACGTCCGATGTGTTCGCACTGTCGATCGACGAGGGCCTGGAAGGTGACGTGCACCCGTGGGTGGACACCGAAGCCCGTCGCGCGGACATCACGATCTTCCATTACGCGATTCCGTCGCCGATGACGCAGGCGTTCGGCACCCTGCCCGGCGCGCGCGTCCTGCACTACCACAACGTCACTCCCGCGCATTTTTTCGCGCCGTACGACGCGGAGATCTGCCGTCTGGCGTCGCTGGGCCGTCAGCAACTTGAGACACTGGCGGACCGCACGGACCTCGCGCTCGGGGTCTCTGAGTACAACCGCGGAGAACTCGACGACCTCGGGTTTACGAACACGGGCGTCCTGCCGATTGTCGTGGACACCGATCGGCTTCGGCGGGCGCGGCCAGTGCCGGCCCTTGAAACGACCCTGCAGGACGGTCTCGCGAACATTCTTTTTGTCGGGCGGATCGCTCCGAACAAACGGATTGAAGACCACATCCGCCTTGCCGAGCACTACAAGCGATACGTCGACACGCAGTATCGCTTCATCTTTGTCGGCAACGACCAGGCCGTGCCCAGGTATACGGCGACGATTCAGGCGCTCATCAATGAGTACCAGATGTTGCCCGATCGGTTCTGGTTCACCGGACCTGTCCCAGTAGACGAACTGGCCGCGTATTACCGGCACGCGCATGCGTATGTCTCGCTGAGCGAACACGAGGGCTTTTGTGTTCCACTGGTTGAGGCGATGGCTATGGATGTGCCGGTGCTCGCGTACGGCGCCGCGGCCGTCCCTGAAACACTTGGTGGCGCTGGTGTGTGTTTTGCGCCCAAGGATCTTGAATTGGCGGCCGAGTGGCTCGGCGCGCTTGTCTATGACCAGCCGTTGCGTGAGCAGATTCTTGCGGGGCAACGGCAACGGGTCACGGAGTTCGGGCGCGACCGCCTCGAGCCGCGACTCCAATCCCTCTTGTCGGAGTTGATGTGAAAATTGCGTTTGTCGTCCAGCGTTACGGAACCGAGATCCTCGGTGGCGCCGAGTATCACTGCCGGCTGGTCGCCGAACGGCTGGCGGATCGCCACTCGGTCGACGTGGTGACCACCTGTGCGCGTGACTATTCCACCTGGGAGAACGTGTACCCCGAAGGCACCGACCGCGTGCGCGGCGTCACCGTCCGTCGGTTCGCCACAAGCCGGACGCGGGATATGGCGGAGTTCAACGCCTACTCCGAGTGGATCTTCAACAATCGTCATACACGCCAGGACGAGATGGAGTGGCTCAAGCAGCAGGGTCCGTGGTCGCCCAGCCTGCTCGAGTACCTCGAACGGCACCACCAGAACTACGACATCCTCATTTTTTTCACGTACCTGTACGCACCGACAGTGCTGGGACTCAAGATTGCTCCGTCCAAGAGCCTGCTTGTCCCGACGGCGCATGACGAACCGGCCATCAGACTCGGCATCTATGACGATGTGTTTGCGGGGGCGGCGGGGATCGTCTGGAACACGGACGCCGAGCGTCGATTCGTCAGCGACAGGTTTCATCTTCGCGCACTCGTCGAGGACGTGGTTGGCTGTGGTGTCGACGTGCCTGAAGCGAGGTTTGCCGGAAGCGACGACATGCCGTCGCTGGCGCCCGTGCTGCCGACCGCCATGGAGGCGTTGCCCGCACATCTGGAAGGGCCGGCGAATGCCTTCCGACGGCGCCGGCGCATTCACGGGGCATTTGCGCTCTACGGAGGCCGCATTGATCCAGGCAAGGGCTGCGAAGAACTGTTGGAGTATTTCCAGGCCTTCCGTCAGGAGGGCGGTGACGCGTCGCTCCTGCTCATGGGCGTGAAGCTGATGCCGCTGCCCGACGATCCGCACGTCCGATTTGCCGGCACGCTGCCTGACGAGGAACGACTGCACGCCCTCGAAGCCGCAACGGTCGTCGTTGTCCCGTCACCGCACGAGAGTCTCTCGCTGCTGGCGCTTGAGGCATTTGCCGTCGGCACGCCGGTGCTGGCCAACGGCCGGTCGGAAGTCCTTGTGGATCACTGTCGTCGCAGCAACGGCGGACTCTATTACGAAGACAAGTTTGAGTTTGTCGAGGCGCTGAAGCTGCTGACGAAGGACGCCGGCCTGCGCGCGGCTATGGGTCGCAATGGCCAGGCGTATGTCAACGCGAACTACCGCTGGGACATCATCCTGCACAAGTACGAGCGGATGATGGCACGCCTCAAGACGCCTGTTGCCGTTCACGAAAGCGCGCCGGAGCCTGAACGCGAGCGCGAACGGCGTCCGGCGCAGCGACCCGGCAGCGGTGGCAACCGCGACCGCCGCCCGCAGGGACGCAACGACCGTCGCCCGCGTCGGTAACCAGAAATTTGTTCACAACGAGGCATGAAGGGCTGGGAGTCTCTGAACATGCTGTTCCATGAGCTCCACGTCTCGTTGTAAACCTGAACGACTGGTGTTGTCGGATCGCGCTTGGGCGTTACGCAGATTCTTCTTCGGGCTCGCCCTTGCGGCGTTTCGGACGGATATCGTACCGCTTGATCATCTCGTTGAGCGTCGTTGGCTTGATGAAGAGCAGCTCGGCGGCCTTCTTCTGCACGCCCCCGGCAGCCTCAAGCGCGGACTCGATCCACTTCCGCTCGGCGTTGGAAAGAACTTCGCGCAGCGGAATCCCTTCAGGCGGCACCACAAAATCAGAATCGTGAAACTCGCGGTTGAACCTGACCTGCTCGGGAATCAGCTCGAGTCCGATTTCCCTGCTCGGCGCGAGCACCACTGCGCGTTCGATGACGTTCTCCAGCTCGCGCACATTTCCAGGCCAGTCGTAGGCCATCATCAGGTCCATCGCCTCAGGCGTCACAAACCATCCGGACTTGCGGCTTTCTTCGCCGTACTTCTCGAGGAAGTGCTGCACCAGGATCGGGATGTCATCCTTGCGATCCCGTAACGCCGGGAGCTGCACGGGAATGACATTCAGGCGATAGAACAGATCCTCCCTGAACTTCCCGTCAGCGACACTCTTGCGCAGATCCACGTTGGTAGCCGCGATGATCCGGACGTCCACCTTGATCGTGTCTACGCCGCCCAGGCGCATGAACTCACGTTCCTGAATGACGCGCAGGAGCTTGGCCTGCGTCTCCATGGGTACGTTGCCGATCTCGTCGAAAAAAATGGTCCCACGATCGGCGAGCTCGAACAGCCCCTTCTTCATCGCGACCGCACCGGTGAACGCGCCCTTCACGTGCCCGAAGAGATTAGATTCGAGCAGGTCGGGCGGAAGATTGCCGGAGTTGACAGTGACAAACGCCTTGTCGGCCCGCGCGGACCTTCGATGACACGCCTGTGCGACGAGTTCCTTGCCCGTGCCGCTCTCCCCCTGGATCAACACCGTCGTCCGACTGGGTGCTGCGCGGCCAATCAGGTCGTACACCGCGCGCATCCTCGCGCTGCCGCCGATGATTTGATCAAACCGGTGGCTGCCCGACTTCAGTCGGTTGCGCAGCTCCTGATTTTCCCGTTGCAGCCGACGCCGCTCGATCGCGTTGCGAAGCACCACGAGCACTTCGTCGTTCTTGAACGGTTTGGTGAAGTAGTGAAACGCGCCCTGTTTGGTGGCACGCACGGCGGTATCTATGGTGCCGAATGCGGTGATCATCAGCACCGGGAGGTCTTCATCGGCCCGGCGGATTTCTTCAAGCACGTCCAGACCGCTGCGGTCCGGCAGCATCAAGTCCAGCAGCACCGTGTCGAAGTCCTCCTCGTCGAGCATCGTGAGGCCTTCAGCGGCAGTCGCCGCCGATTTGACGATGCAGCCGTCACGGGTCAGCAGGGCGTGCAACGCCTCGCGGATGATTTCCTCGTCATCGATGATCAGAATGTGAGCCGGAGTTCCCGACATCAGTTGGCCTTCACTTCCCCGCCGACGGCTTGAGCCAGCGGCAATACCAGGATGAACCGGGTGCCTTGCCCGACCGTGCTTTCACAGGTCAGGGTGCCTCCGTGTTCCTGCACAATCCCATAAGTGACTGAGAGCCCAAGGCCAGTGCCGGCGCCATCGGGCTTCGTCGTAAAGAACGGATCGTAAATACGGGCAATGTGCTCGGTGGGAATGCCGGACCCGGTGTCGCCCACCTCAACGGTGAGCACGCCCTCAGTTACCCTGGATGAGACCGACAGCCAGCCGCCCTTCGGCATGGCATCACGCGCGTTCAGAAACAAATTGAGGAAGACCTGCTGCAGCTTGTACTCAAACCCGAGTATGAGGCCATTCGCGTTCAAGTCTCGGCGAACCTGAATGCGGCTGCCCCGAAACTGATGCTCGAGGAGCGACAGCACGTCGTTGATGATCGTGTTGACGTCGACCGGTGCCGACTCTCCTTCGGAGGGTCGCGCCAGATTCAGCAGGCTGTTGACGATCTTCGCGGCTCGGAAGGTCTGGCGCTCGATTTTTTCCAGTAGCTGCGTCTTTGGATCATTCGGATCGGCATGCTCAAGCAACATCTGCGTGAAGCTGGAGATGCCGGTCAGCGGCGTGTTGACCTCGTGCGCAACACCTGCCGCCAGCAGACCGACAGCTGCCATCTTCTCCGAGAGTCGCAGCTGTTCCTCGAGGTTCGCGCGATCCGTGACATCTTCGATCACCACGATCCAGCCGGCCTTGACGCCATCGGCCGTCTGAAACGGCGCAATCCCGGCATTCACCAGGAGCGGCCGCGCCAGTTCGCTCGGTCCCGCGGTAAGGGGCACGCGCAGGAGCGACGCACCGCCGGGCTGGTCTCTCCGGGCCGCCATGAGGGTCTGAACAAATTCTTCAGGAAACAACGCCGTCAACCGCCGGCCAATGGCACGAGTGCGGTCGAAGTGGAAGAGTTGCTCGAGGCGGCGGTTCCACCGGAGCACACGATCGTCAAGATCGAGGACGAACAAACCATCGCTGAGCGATTCGACGACGCTGTCGCCGAACTGCCGGAGCCGTTCGATTTCCTCGGCCTTCACGCGGAGCTGGCCGTACAGACGCGCGTTCTCGAGCGCAGTCGCTGCCTGACCAGCCACCGCGCCAAGCAGCGCCATGTCTTCACTGCTCAGCGGCTCGTATCTCGCGCGGCGGCCGACCGCCAGCACACCAATGGTGACGTCATTACTGACACAGGGCACAAAGGCGTGCCAGCCGGCATCGCGCCAGATCGCACCTTCATCACCAAGCAGCCGTCGCAGCGGGACCGGATCATCAATCGACACCGTCTGCCCTGCCAGCAGACGTGTCCCCAGGCCTGACTCTCTGGAGATCCGAAGCGCCGACGGGTCATCCACGCCGCCACTGGCCACTGCAGTCAAGTGTCCTGCCGGGTCATCGGGTGACGACAACAGCAGCGCGATGCGGTCCACGGCCAGCGTATCGCGCACGCGTTCAACAAGCCGTGTGCTCAGTCGCTGCAGGTCGAGGTCGCTGTTGAGCTCACGCGCAAACGTCACCAGCGCGCGACGATAGTCATAACGATCGCGATAGTACAGACGGTCCAGGCCACCCTGGATCGCATTCCTGAGACCCGGCGCGACCAGGACGACGACGAGCGTGGCAAACAGCGCCCAGAACGCATTGGTGTCCTCGTGCCCACCCGACAAGAGCCGGGCCAGCGCCAACGTGCCCTGATAGATCACCACCAGCACGAGGCCCACGGCTGACACCACCAGCGCGCGTTTGATGATGACCTCGACGTCCATCAGGCGATACCGCACGATGGCTGAGGCAAAGGCCAGCGGAATAAACCCGAGCAACACCGCGGTGTATTGCGCGGACGGAATTTCGAAGCCGACAAGGAACGGGATCACATACGCCGTAATAAACGGCACCGCTCCCAGCCCGGACCCCCACACGATCCAGCGCAGCTGCCGGCGCGCAGTCACCGACCGCAGGTGCCCCAGCGCGCGAATCATCATCGCCAGGCCTCCCAGCAGACACGCCGAGAGATACACAAACTCCACCGTGTCGATCTGTTGGAGACGCGACGCCATTTCCTCGGCCGGCAACCATCGCATCGCGGCGACGCGCGACAGCCCGAGGACGATGCCGGGCGCATACACGAGGGGCAGAATCGCGCGCCCGGTTGGCGTGGAGACCCACGGGTTCGGACGATCGGGGAAGACCAGCGCAAAGTGGAAAAACAGCGGCGGCAACATCACGGTGGCCACCACGTCGGCC
>JBKJTD010000083.1:0-2758 GCA_046590915.1 Vicinamibacterales bacterium | reverse complement strand
TCGAGCGGTCAAGATGTTTCGGCACAAACAGGTAGGCCGGCACGGCGCGGCCGTCGGGTCCCGCGTTCGTCGAACCTGAGCTGGTCGAGTACGCGGGACCCGACGGCCGCGCCGTGCCGGCCTACCTGTTTGTGCCGAAACATCTTGACCGCTCGAAGAAACACCCGGCCGTGGTGTGGATTCACGGCGACGGCGTGAACCAGAACTATGACGGCTGGCATGTGCAGCGCAACTACGCTGTGTATTACAGCTTCCATCAGTATTTGCTGCAGCAGGGCTACGTGGTTCTTGCACCCGACTACCGCGGCAGCATCGGGTACGGATCGGAATGGCGCGAGGGCGTCTACATGGATGTGGGTGGCAAAGACTTCCAGGATGCGGGGCTCAGCGCACGCTACCTGAAAGAGCTGCCCTTCATCGACGACGAACGCATTGGTGTCTGGGGCCTGAGCTACGGCGGGTTCTTCTCATTGCTGGCCCTCACCGACATGCCTACGGCGTTTCGCGCTGCGGTCAATGTGGCAGGCCCGGCTGACTACGCGCTCTACTACGAAGATCCGTATCACGGAGGCTGGACGGTGAGCCGCATTGGCACACCGGACCAGAAGCCCAAGGTCTATGCCCAGGCTTCCCCAGTGTCACGTATCGACCGGTTGGTGCGGCCGTTGCTCATCCTCCACGGCACCGCCGACGTCAACGTCCCGTATCTGCACTCGGTCAAACTGCTCGATGAGGCACTCAAGCACGGCAAGGGGGGCCTGGTGTCGTTCATGGCCTACCCCGGTGAATTCCACTACTTCACACGAGCCCATGTCCTCAAGGACGCGTGGACACGCGTGGCGCAGTTTTTCGCCACACACCTCAAACCGTAGCGGCGCCGATCCAGTGACTGCTAGACGGCGAAGACGTTGGCCTTCCATTCAATGCCGAGTTCTTCCGGCCCGGCCATGTAGCCGAGCATGGGGACGACGCCCGCCCTGTCGAGCGGCGCGACCACGCGAATCAGCGGCAAGGTCACCGCTTACCGAGGCCGAAATGATGTTGTGAAGTCGATTCGCAGGTCGGCACCGGGTCCCGGTCCGCCAACGAACCCCACCCAGAGGACGATGTCTCCTCCCCCGCCGACGAACTGGGACAGTGAGAACTGCGTAGTGAAAGGGACCTGGTGGAAGCCTCCGCTGTAATAGTAGCCGATGAGTCTGTGTGCTCGATCGCGGGCGCCGGCGGTAATCGAGACAGTACCGATCTGGCCTACCGGCGCGGCGAACCGGACGATTCTGCAGGGCGACTCACAGACTACGTCATCATCGTAAATGTCGACGCGAAATTCATAACTGGGATCTTTCGGGCTCAGGGTGACGGTTGCCGTATCTCCAGCCGTGATACGGATGATTGTGGACAGGACAAAGTCGCGGCGTGTGTCGCTGAACACGACCACCCTACGCCAGTCCTCTTCGTACCCGTCCCTGGAGACGGTAACCTCGTTCGTCCCCTGCTGCACGGCGACGCTGTAGAGCCCGGCAGCATCGGTCGCGACAACTTTGCCGGGCACTCGCACTTGGGCGTTGGCTATCGGGTGGCCGTCACGGTCGGTGATAGCTCCAGAAAGGATGAACAGCGTGCTGGCGGGCGCGGTCCCGGGCACCAGCACAGCCGGCGGCTTGGGCTGTGTCGGTGGGGGGCCGCAGCCCGTCAGGGTCGTGAGCGCAACACAGCAGAGGGCGGCGAGAGCTTTTTTCATGGGATTTGCCGTTGTTGAAACGATGTTGCGATGTCGATCCGCGGATCACCGTTCGAACCGGCCCCGTCGTTGAACCTGACATGGAAGACCGTGTCCATCCCGGCTCCCACAAAGTCGATGAGGTTTTTCTCGGCCACGCAGCAGAACTCGACCCAGCCATCCTGGACAAAGATCTGCATCCGCCGGCTCTGGTCACGCGCGCGGACAAGAATCGACACCGGCATCTGCGAGGTCGCAGACGAGAATATCCGTATCGCCTTGCAGGGCGCAGGGCATTCGGAATAGGCCGTAGGGAAGTCATAGGCAGGATCATCCGATAGCATCGTGATCGTGGCGGTGTCTCCCGCCTGAATCCCGATCGTCGTATCGAGCCGCATCGAGATGTCCCGCACCTGATCGCTGATCATCGTGACATAGGTCGTCTGCTTGTCGTACCCCGCTTTGTCGACGACGGCTCTCACGTGGCCCGACAGGCCCGCCGCGGCGAAGCGTCCGAGTTCGTCTGTTTGCACGACTCTGAAACTCACGCTGTTTCCAGCGACGCTGACCTTGGCGCCCGCGAGGGGAATGCCTCCGGGCCCCGTGACCGTCCCGGAGAGTGTGAAAGTGGCGCTCGCAGTGCCGGGACTGGAGGGTTGCAGCGGACTGGCGGCGTCACAACCGGCCAAGGCAAAGGCGGCCAGCAGCAGCAGGAGACGCGGCGTCTGGAGATGTGTCATGCGCCAACCATAGGCGGGTCCGCCGCTGAAGTCGTGAAAAGAACGGTGAAAAACCCTGAAAGGTCGACGTCACCTCTTACTGGGGGCGAAATGATGTTGCGAAGTCAATACGCAGGTCGCCAGCGGGTCCCGATGCGTCAACGAAACTCACCCAGAGGACGACGTCTCCTCCCGCGTGGACTAACTGGGACAGTGAGAACTGCGAAGTGAAACCAAAATCGTGGAGGGAGCCTCCGCTGTAGTAGTAGCCGGTAAGTCGGCGTGCCTGATCGCGGGCGCTGGCGGTAATCGAGACAGT
>JBKJTD010000240.1:0-4431 GCA_046590915.1 Vicinamibacterales bacterium | reverse complement strand
CTCTGGGCGCCGGCCGTCCACACGGGCGACTTGCGTGACGCGCGCTCCCCGGGATACGGCCTCGGTTGGTGGGCTGTTCCCCACGCAGCGGAACGGTGATCTCTCCTGTCGCACCCGAGGCAGTCATGTAAAAGACCTGGTCGGGGTTACGCATGTAGAATGCGACGCGCCCGTCGGGCGAAACGCCCACGACATTCTCAAACCAATCCTTGAGCGTTGTATGCACCGGAAAGAGAACTTCGCTCCGCCCGCCGGCTGCAGGTACGCGCTCGATGTAGGCCGCATGCCTGTCTGGCAGACGACCCGATCCATAACGCTCGACATACAGCCACCTACCGTCGGCGCTCCACGACGGGCGCACCCTGGTAGGATAGTTCGCGACAACGCGCTCTGCCCCGCCCGTCGCGGGTACAAGCGTGACGTTGAACGCCCCGTCCGGCTGCGGTCCAGCGTTATAGGCGAGCGTCTTGCCATCAGGCGAAAACCGTGCCCAAGGTCTGATGAAGCCATCGCCCTCGAGGCTCACGCGCTTGGCTTGCCCGGCGCCGACGCCAGTGTTCGGATCGATGGGCATCGTCCACAGGAAGATGCCCTTGTGATCCTCCGACGAGCGGCTGAAGGCCAACCGATCACCCTGAGGAGATACGTGCTCCAGGTTCATGCCAGTACCCAGCCTCGTGCGACGCTTCGTGACGATGTCGTAGGCGAACGTAGTGTCGTCGACGCTGTACAGGAGGACGCGGCCATTCGGAAGGCGGAGGAATCCCCGCACATTACCGTCAATCGTCGCGAGTTCGCGAACCGTCGCCTGCGGGGCCTCACTGGTTGGCGTTTGCGCACCACCGGAGATCGACGCGACCAGCGAGCCGACGGCTAACAGTACGTCGTGTTTTACCTCCGCCATAGCGCAAGACGCTGCTCGTCGGCTGCAGCGGCCGTTCAGTCACCGCAGTTGTCCGACAAGCCAGCGGGCCACATTCAGAACAAACTGTTTGTTTTGAGTGGCGGCCGGATGGTTCATGCCGAGAGGTTCGCGGCTCGGTCCGAGAAGCTGTGCAGAGAACATGGCCGCTTCGCCGAACACGCCGAGTCTGCCGCGGCCATATGTGCCGACGGCTGCCTGGACCATTGCACTGGCATCGACCCGCGGTGTTGCGGAATTAAGCTCTCCAGCACGCTCCGGAAGAAAAAGCGAAACGCCATCAGGAATCCGGAGGACGGGATGAAGCGCGGGTGCCCGAAAGGCCTGTCCCGTGAACGTCACCACCGCATCTACGCGCTCGGACCGGCGTCTACCGCGCGTGATCGCGTGTTCGATGAGAGAGCCGTCACCAGTGCGAAAGACGAAGTTCTCGAACTTACCAGGTTCTCGCATGGCGTAGCCATTAGAGAACAACACGCCGAATGCTTTTGCGAGATCTGCCGCGGCACCGCCCCAGGGCGCATGATCCGCGATCAGTAGCAATGATCCGCCTTCTTTTACCCACCTCGTTAACGTTGCAATCTCTTCCTGCGAAAAGGCACTCACAACTGGAAAATTCGTCTTCGGCGGCAAATTCGATGCGGCGGCATTTGCAATAACAACGAGGGTCGCGCCATTCAGAACTTCGCCGGTAATTCGCGCTTTCAGCGATTCGACACGAAAACCGTCGTTTCGAAGCACACGTGCGAAGGGAGCATACCGGCCACGTAGCGTATGCGCGTTATTGTGCGCTTCGTCGATTAAGACAACGGGGCCCGTGCCATGTGCGAACCGCGGATCGGGCACTCGCGTGTCGAACACGCTATCTACCTGCACCTGCCCCGACCCTGTCCCGACGACGATTGTCGCCGCGAGCCCGCCGACGATTAGGTTCCGCAACATTCAGTCAGAACCCTCCATGTCCGACCGCGCCCGTAAACCACGTGGTGCCGCCTGACGTGCCAAGCGTGAAGATGCACCGCGAAGCGGCGCGACACCAATGCGTGCACCTCGACCCGATCACAATACTCATCCCAGATTCTCTGATCCTCCGTGTGCCTCACTATCCTACTCGGCAGGTACGAGCGATAGCTGCAAGCGCATCGGCTGCCGTTTGCCGTATGAAAGTGAGCGCCAGAGCCACTCCGCCGGTCCGAACCGAAAATGTCTCGCCCACCACGTGCTCGCGAAGGTCAACGCGGCATAGATCGCAACGGCCAAAGCCGACGAGAGAGTCGGACCGAGCCGCTTGTACACCCCGAAGTCGAACGCGGGCGCCAGGACCCCCAGCAGCAGAGCCATGAGCAGGTAATTGGTCAGGGCCAGGCGGCCCGCGGCAGCAAGGGGCGCGAACACCTTCTGCCAATACCGCCTTTGGGCAAGAAGAACGAACGCCGAACCATAAGCGAAGGCGAGAGCCAGATTGCTGATGTGTCTCAGAATCACAACCAGTAGCTGGGTCGGGTAGGGCTGGTCAGAGGGGTTTGGCCAGCAGTCTCCAGTCGCGCAGGTCAGGAGATACCTGGCCGCGTTGACAACGAAGCCCAAGAAAAGTCCCCAGACCAGTACACGCCGGAGCAGCCGCAGATGGCCCTGGATATCCTGCAGAATGCGACGGCGCCCCACATACAGCCCGACTAGAAACAGTCCCAGTTGCTCGAGCCAGCTGACAGGGCCCAACGGCGGGTCTGTCAACCCGCTGGCCAGACTCTTATAGGTGTTCGCCACATACACGCGGTAGAAGCTCTTTGCTTGAAATGCCAGGCGGCGGTCGAAACCTCCCTGTGCGGCAGCGCGCCGCTCGACCCCAAGAGCAGACTGCGCTGCGCGACGCTCGTCGTCGGCCCGCAGAACCTCTGCGCGGGTTGTAGGGTTCCCCAAACGGTGCTCGCGCATGAGCATCAGACCTTGCGAGTACGCTATCGGTATGAGCATACAAACAAGGGCCGCAGGCAGGAGGGCCCGCACAGGAAGGTTTCTAAGAGCGAGCAGCAGAAATCCCATGGCCCCATATCGGATCAGGAAGTGACCGCCCCACATCAGGAACACTACCTGGGCGGCGCCGATAAGAATCAGAGCCAGGAGTCGTCGACGATAGAGCGCGATGAACCCCGGCCCTCGCTGTTCGGCGCGAATCAACTGCAAAGAGAAGCCGAGTCCGAAGAGGAATGAAAGCAACGTCCAGAATTTGGCGTCGCCAAAGAGCGCAAGGAACTGATACACACCCTGATCGATGCCGCTCCAAGTCTCCTCCGGCCGATACAACACCTCGATGTCCATCAGCAGAATCCCGAAGACGGCCCAGCCCCGCAGGATGTCCAGCGTTGCGATGCGCTCCTTCCACGAAACCGGACTGAGATCTGCCGTATTCGGCAGATGACCGAGGGTCGTGGCCTGTTTGTCCATGTCAGTGCCTCCGGCGCAGCGAGCGGCGCATCGACCGCTCGGATGCGAAGTTTACTTCCCGTCGCCCTCCGCGGGCGCCCTCGGAGAGTTTCATGGAGGGCCCATTATGGGCCAACTACAGGCGGGCGCGAGTCCCGTGCGGAGGCCCCTCGCATTGAGCGTGGGGAGCCGGGGCAGCCACTTCTGCTCAGGAATGGTCTCGGTCTATCGCGCCCCAGGGCCGTCGGGGACATTCTTGAAAGATAACCCGCGCGAGGAACCGAGCACGGGCGGCTGTGCCGGCCAGAGCGCCGGCTCATCCCCGTATAATGAGCCACTTCCGTCATGTCATTGGGTCGCGGTACCGTCCTCAGTCCGTACAAAATCTCCGGACCGCTTGGTGCCGGGGGAATGCGAGAGGTATATCGCGCGCGCGACACGCGGCTCGCACGCGTGGGCCCATCCGTCCCTCTCGGAAAGCCATAAGAAGCGGTTGCCGGATTTCAGGAGTTGAAACCCCGGACGAGTGACCCATACCGGCTGCCCTACGAAGGTCTGGGCGGTTTCCGCAAAAACTTTGCGGGTGGTCCCTGTGACGTCCGCAGCCATGAGTTCCCAGGTTTTGTATTCCCGTTCGATACGAAAGAACAGGAGTTCCGAGCCGCGGGACCCACCGACTCTCTTCCCGGTCGGTGACGAAAATGGCACGACGGGGCGTGTCGATCAACAGCGTCTTGGTGTTTGCCTCTGGGTCAACCTTGTAAATGCGGTGTAAGCGAGCCGCCCGTCACCTTCGAGGCTGCGTCCATGTAGCGCGACCTCCTCGCCTCCCGCTGTGAGTGCTTCGTCTCTTGCGCATTAACGAACGGGGTGACGAAAGAGACGATCACAATCAGAAGAAGTTTTCTCATAGCTGTTGCCTCAGCCGCGCTCTGAGTCGCAGCGCAGCGTTGCCGGCCGAAAGCTGCGTCCACTGGGATCCAAGCTACCTTGCCGCCGGCAGCTTGGCGCGCAATTCCTCGAACCAGTTCAGCACGACTTGCAGCTGCGGAGACTGCTGGTCCGCTAGGAGGTTCGCCGCATCG